>JAZNLG010000234.1:0-17602 GCA_045578965.1 Lachnospiraceae bacterium
ATATCCATAATATACCCATAAAAATGTACATATTTTCATTTCATCTCTGGCAGGTGCCATTACCTTCATTCCTTCAGGTGTGATATATACAATTTCACCGGGTCCTAACTCTTTATAATCCAAGTATCCCAAATGCATATAGGCAAAATTCTCAAAAGACGCACAGAAAGAACCGGGCTTCTTACCGATTACAATCGGCGTACGTCCGTAACGGTCACGCATTGCATAAATACCTTCTTTTGTCATCAAAAGAACAGACATAGAGCCATCTATGACTTCCTGCGCATATAACATACCTTCAACAATGGATTCTTTTTGATTAATAAGAGCGGCAACAAGTTCTGTCTGATTAATATCACCGCCACTCATCTCAAGAAAATGAGATTTACCGCTTTCAAACAGTTTCTCTGCCAAAGAATTAAGATTATTAACTTTACCTACAGTAGTAATAGCATAATTTCCAAGATGTGAACGGATTAACAAAGGTTGCGGTTCGTGATCAGAAATACAACCGATACCCAAACACCCGTCCATTGTGGCAAAATCCTTGTCAAATTTCGTTCTGAAAGGAGAATTCTCTATATTATGAATCGCACGGTCAAATCCTTTTTCTTCACTGTAAAGAACCATTCCGCCGCGTCTTGTTCCAAGATGGGAATGATAATCGATTCCGAAAAACAAATCGAAGATGCAACTTTCTTTTGAAGCTACGCCAAAAAATCCGCCCATTGCTTTTTCTCCTTCTTTCGCCATTAAAACATACCTTTATGAAGTATACTTTTTTGCCTCTTTGATGTCAAGACAAAATCGGGGCTTTTTTCATAAAAATAACTACTCTGTTTTATATTGATTTACATAATTATTTTATTCGTTGTGAAGCATTTATTTTATGTCATCCATATAAAAAGTGACAGAGAAATCATATCGATAACTCTGTCACATCTTTATTTTACTGTGCCAGTAATAACATTATTTTATTTGTACGATTTACAAACTTGGTCATGCTCTCTGCATCCAAAGGTGCATGCTGAATCAATGCCAAATCATATAACTGTTCACAAATCAAAGATACGTTTTCGCCATCCTGATGTTCCAATACGTACTGAACCAATTTATTGTTTGCATTTAAAACAAGTGTCTGGCCTTCTTTGCCGAACATACCCATATCCATTCCGGATGCCGCATACATCTTCATCATATCCTGCATACGACGGCTTTCTTCCGATAATGTAATCATAGACGAAACATCTTTATTCTTTAATTTCTCCAGTTTAATTGCCACATTGTCCTGCTTGGTCACTTTTTTGAAAAGTTTAGACAATTCTTCTTCCTTGGCTTTTAACTCTTCTGCCGCTTTAGCAGAAGTTTTGGCCTTGAACGCATCAGTCAAATCCGCATCGATTCTCTGGAACTTAATTCCCTCGTTCTTAGCCTCTAACTGCGAGATAAAAGGCTGGTCAATATGGTGTGTCAATACAACCGCATCCATTTTGGCTTTACGGAACATATTCACATATTGACTCTGTTGAACCATATCGGTTACATAGTAGATTACTTTTTCTTTCTTCTCTTCATCCTCTGCTGCAGACTCATCGTCTACGATTTCGGCTTCTACCTTTTCACCGTTTTCGTCTACTGCATTTTCATCCTCTACATCAGTAGGTTTCACCTCAAGACACTCCGGTAACGTCATGTATATATCATCCAGATTTTTGAAAAGAATATAGTCTGTCATCTTTTCACAGAACTTATCATCTTTTAAGCAACCAAACTTAATGAACGGACTGATATCATCCCAATACTTCTCATATTCTTCCTTCTGGGTTTTACACATACCGGAAAGTTTGTCCGCCACCTTCTTGGTAATGTAGTCAGAAATTTTCTTAACAAAACCATCGTTTTGAAGTGCACTTCTGGATACATTAAGAGGTAAATCAGGACAGTCAATGACACCTTTTAACAAGAGAAGGAATTCCGGAATGACTTCCTTGATATTGTCCGCAATAAATACCTGATTGTTATATAACTTAATGGTTCCTTCAATTGACTCATATTCCGTATTAATCTTAGGGAAATACAGGATACCTTTCAAATTAAAAGGATAATCCATATTCAAGTGAATCCAGAACAAGGGCTCCTTGTAATCGTTAAATACTTTGCGATAAAAGGCTAGATAATCTTCTTTTTCACATTCGGACGGATTCTTGGTCCATAAGGGGGTTGTATCATTCAAAAGTTCAGGACGTTTATTGATTTTTAACTTTGTTTCGTCTCCGTCCTTTTCAGGTGCAATGGTTTCTACAATCACATCATTGGGTAATAATTCATCCGCCTTGATTGTCTGAGTATCTGTAGAATTCGCCTTACTCAAATAAATTTCGGTAGGCATAAAAGAACAATATTTTTTAATTATTTCCCTTGCACGATATTCGTTACAGAATTCATAGCAATCTTCATTCAAATACAGGGTAATGGTAGTTCCCACACCTTCCTTATTGCCATCTTCCATACTGAACTCAGTACCGCCGTCACACTCCCAATGTACTGCCTTTGCTCCGTCTTTGTAGGATAACGTATCAATGGTAACTTTATCTGCTACCATAAACGCAGAATAGAATCCAAGACCGAAATGACCGATAATCTGATCGTCGTTGGTTTTATCCTTATATTTTTCGATAAAATCCGTTGCTCCGGAGAATGCAATCTGATTAATATATTCTTCTACTTCCGCATCCGTCATACCCAAACCGTTATCCGTAAATGCCAAAGTTTTTGCTTCCGGATTCACCACCACGCTGATTTTAGCCTTATAATCATCTTCCAGGGTATATTCGCCCATCATATCCAATTTTTTTAATTTAGTGATTGCATCACAGCCGTTAGAAATCAATTCTCTCATAAAAATATCATGGTCTGAGTATAACCACTTCTTTATAATCGGAAAAATATTTTCACTATTAATTGATAAACTGCCTTTTCTTGCTGCCATTATATGTTACTTCCTTTCTATCCGTTCTTGTTTTCTTCTTTTGTAAAATCTGAATTTACCTTTGTGCACAAGATATAATTTTATCATCAGGTACTATTTTAATCTCATACAAGCAAAAAGTCAACATAAAATTAGCACTCAACAAGGTCGAGTGCTAATAATTCACAGTATTTTCATTTTTTATACATAAAACCGTATCCAAAGAGACCGCATTTATGCGGCCACTCTGTCGTCGGACGGATCGGAACATACCGAAATGTGGTATTTTCCGCTACGGTCAACCACCGCTGCAACCGATTCAAAACCGGTAGTGAACTCTAACAGATACACACCGTCTCTGTAAGAGATAGACACCTCGGAGTTCAACTCCGAAAGTACGGGAAGCATATTGCCCAACACATTTTCAATGCGTTGAATCATACGCGTTTCCAGGACTTCCTGGTGCTCCGGAGACATATCCCGGTAATACAGGCTAAGAGTTGTTTCCAACGCCTGCTGACGGCAAATACTCTTGTGAAAGTAACTGCCGAGCATCATGTAGAGTGCATAAGTGACCTGTTTCTGTTTTTTGTTGGTGTTGTTTGTAATTTTGTACATACGCGTACCTCCATTGAAAAATATTTAGTTATAAAAAAAACATATAATTGGATAGACTACGGGCGTAGCCACCAATTATATGTCCTCGTATTTTTCAATGTAATCGTAGTATATCGCCTGCCCTTCCAAATAGCAAGCACTTTTTGTTATTTTAAACTATGCGTTGAATTTTTAAAATTATTGATAAAAATATTTCTCATAAATCGAGAAAAAACTGTCTGTGGTAACGGACGGATTATCAATTAATGTCACCTCATCCCATACCTTTTGGTTTAAATGACCGGTCAGTGTCCCCAAGAACTCTTCATACACAACCTGAAAAGCCGCTTCCTTCTGTTCTTCCAGAATAATGATTTTGTTAGCATCCGTCTCTTCCCGTTCAAATGTATTAAGACATTTTATGATATAATAACCATATTCTGTCTCTACAATCTGACTTATTTCATTTGTTGCAAGGTTAAAAGCCGCTTCTTCATAAGCCGGTGGCATTTCTCCCTTACGGAATGAAATACTGCCTTTTACATCTTCATTGTAAGTTAATACCAACTGATTAAAATCCTCACCACTTCTGGCCAACTGCAATATTTCGTTGGCACGCTGCAAAGCTTCCTCCTTGCCCGCGTCCGAATAAGGTGTAACCTTTCCGTTGGTATCCACATGAAAAGTCCTGATTAAAATATGCGACACCGTAATGGTTCTGGCATCATCATCACTGATTTCCGGATTCACATCCTGAATCAGATAATGATACACTTTATCTGCCAATGCATACTCTTCATACATGGATATGACCAAATCTTTCGTTACGCCGAGAATCTCGATTTCTTCATCGCTTAAAGTCTTAAAATATTCCTTACCGGCCTCTTCTGCCTTGTCCTTTTCTTCTTTGTTTAGAGACACGCCCTGTTCTTTGGCCAGTAAATTTAATACTTTTACTCTTGAAATACGCGCCAGCACGGTTTCTTTCAACGAATCCTGAATAGAGACACCGTCCGCCTGCGTATTCCAGATTTCTTCTCCGTAAACACCTTCATACACATTCTGCATATTGGACAAGTATAACATCGCCTCAGGCCTCGTACATACTTCTGATTCAATTTTAAAAATTTCATTCTCCGACAGGCCTGTTGTTAATACTACAGTTTTACCTTGACCGCATCCGACCAAAGTAAAAACAACTACCACACTCAACAGACAAAGGGCAAGCCTTGTAAAAGGTGCCCTTTTTGCTGTCTTACTTATTTTAAATAAATTCATTCATATTCTCCGCTTAGATTAAGGGATATTTGGCAGTAAGTTCATCTACGATTGCTCTTGCGTAAGGAACCTTCTCCTCACCGCCCTTGATGACTGCTGCAATTGCTTCTGCAATCTTGTCCATGTCATCTTCCTTCATGCCACGGCTGGTAACTGCAGGAGTACCGAGACGAACACCACTGGTTACGAAAGGTGACTTAGGATCGTTAGGGATTGTGTTCTTGTTACAGGTAATGTGTGCCTGGTCAAGAAGTTTCTCAACTGCCTTACCTGTCAAATCATAAGTTGTAAGGTCAACCAACATTAAGTGGTTGTCTGTACCACCGGATACAATCTTAATGTCTCTGCTCATAAGACCCTTGCAAAGAGCCTGCGCATTCTTCATAATCTGCTGCTGATATGCCTTGAAATCATCGCTTAATGCTTCCTTGAAACATACAGCCTTAGCAGCAATTACATGCATCAAAGGACCACCCTGGATTCCGGGGAAAATAGCCTTATTAAAGTTGTACTTATCTGCTGCTTCCTGGTTTGCAAGAATCATACCGCCACGAGGTCCTCTTAAAGTCTTATGAGTAGTTGTGGTAACTACGTCTGCCCAAGGGAAGGGTGAAGGATGAAGGCCTGCTGCCACAAGACCTGCGATGTGTGCCATATCTACCATAAGTACTGCGCCAACTTCATCTGCAACTTCTCTGAACTTCTTGAAATCAATGGTTCTTGCATATGCACTTGCACCTGCGATAATCATTTTAGGCTTGCATTCCAAAGCGATTTCACGTAATTTATCGTAATCAATGAAACCATCATCGTTAACACCGTAAGGAACAACATTGAAGTACTTACCTGACATATTAACCGGGCTTCCATGTGTAAGATGTCCGCCGTGGTCAAGGTTCATACCCATAATGGTATCTCCGGGGTTCAATACTGCAAACTGTACTGCCATATTAGCCTGAGCACCAGAATGGGGCTGAACGTTTGCATAATCGCAACCGAATACTTCCTTAGCTCTTTCAATTGCAAGATTCTCTACAACGTCAACGCAATCGCATCCGCCGTAGTATCTCTTTGCAGGGTAACCTTCTGCATACTTGTTGGTCAATACACTGCCCATTGCAGCCATAACTGCCTTGCTTACCCAGTTTTCAGATGCAATCAATTCAATGTGACTGTTCTGTCTTTCCTGCTCGTCCACAATTGACTGGGCGATTTCGGGGTCAACCAATTTGATTTCTTCCAATGAATACATTTCCATTTCCTCCGTAATCTATAGATAAAATTTTATGTACAAACATAATCGTTTTGAATTATAACACAGTTTTTACGAAGGCTCAAGGGTAAGCACAAGAAAAATTTCAAATATTCAATCCGTTTTTTATGCATTATAAAAGCAGAAGCCCAGTATATAATACCACATTATAACCAAACTTCTGCTTTTATCTTCCTCATACTCTTTGCATTTGGGAGTATGACTCATTTTACATATTCTTTTACCACGGGTTGAATCTGTTTGCGATTCAATGCTGCCTCAATGGTTGCCGGTATTTCTTCCATATGCGCAACCAGTGATAACGGTTTCTTAATGCAATCATCCTGCCCAAATGGTACAAAATAAATATTTTTTGTATTCATCAGCAAACCAATGTTTTTTAAATTCATTCCCAAAGCATCATTGGTTGATACTGCAATAATCAAGGGCTTTTCATTTCTCAGATGTGCCTTGGCCGCCATTAACACGGGGGTATCCGTAATACCGGCAGCAAGCTTAGCCATCGTATTTCCTGTGCAGGGCGCAATCACCATTACATCCAAATATCCCTTCGGTCCGATGGGTTCCGCTTCCTGAATGGTAAAAATCCCCTGGCGTCCGGTAATCTCCTGCACCTTCGCAATAAATTCCCGCGACTTCCAGAAACGGCTATCCATCTCCGAAACATTTTTGGAAAAAATGGGGTGAATATCTGCGCCTGCTTCATTCAGCCCCCGCATCACTTCCAGAATCCTTGTAAAAGTGCAAAAAGACCCGGTCAGTGCAAAACCAATTTTCATATCTTTGAAATCCATATTATTCCCTCCGCCTTCAAACAAAACTGTTTCTAAACGGCATCTCTTCATACCCGTATCCTTCGGTCTCTTTTAAAATTGTTTCAATCTTTCGGGCCAAAAGTTCTCCGGAAGTCTTTGGCGCATACCGCCCCGGCAAAGACCCGCACAATTTGGCGCGAATCCCTTTTTTACTGCAATAGTCAAAATCCGTACCGCCCGGTTTGCTGGCAATATCAATAATGCAACAGTATCGATTTAAGCGGTCAATCCACTCTCTTGTAATGCACATGGACGGCACCGTATTAAAAATAAAATGGTACTTTTCCAATTGACTCAAATCGTCAAAAGTACTGCTGTCATTTCCAAAGGTCCATACCCTTGCCCGCGCCTCTTCACGTCTTGCCATCACCGTAACTTTGGCTGCCATTCCTTTTAACTTATCTGCCAGCACCTCCGCACATCGCCCGTACCCCAGCACCAAAACCTCCTGTCCGTGAAGCACTTCATTGCTCATATACACAGCCTCCGCAATAGCACCTTCTGCTGTTGCCACGGCATTTTGGATTGCAATGTCTTCCATTTGCATAAAATCTGCAACAATGGCACCTTTCTCCACCAGTTCAGTTCGAAATTCCGCCGGAAACATTCCGCCAAAAACCAATTGTCCTTTTTCTGCGATTTCCAAAACCTCTTTTAAAGTAACTTTTCGCTGACCTTCCGTGGCTTTTACCGTAAAACGATCCATAGTGACCGGGGTAGGCAATACTATGAAATCTGCTTTTTTATCTTTTAACCGGTCAACCTGTTCAGGGTGTATGATTTCAATGCCGTTTCTCTCCAATTGGTATGCCAAGTATTTTTCTCTGCTGTCACCGCCGATTAAGTACGCCTTCACCGTTGCCTCCATAAAAAAATCGTGCAATCATACTTTTAAAGTATGCTGCACGACTTGGTTATGTTATATCTTTTTTATTCATATAGGAGGGAATCATTCATATATCAATTCTTTCCTCCTATCACTTATAAATACATTATTTATAATACACCTCAACCAAGGTCAATCCCTTGGCCGGCACCAAAACACCTGCATTGGCACGCTCTTCACTGTTTAAAACGTCCGCCATACTCTCCTGTGTGCGTTTTCCTTCCCCCACCTCAATCAAGGTTCCGGTCAAAATTCTCACCATATGATAAAGAAATCCGTCGCCTGTATAATCAAATACAATTTCTTCCGGCGTTTCTGTAATCTGAATATCTATGGTTCGTACCGTAGACTTCTTGATTCTGTGATTTGAAGTAAAAGCCTTGAAATCGTGCTTTCCACTAAGAAGTTTCGCTGCTTCTTTCATTGCATTCACGTCAAGCAAGGACTCTTTATTTACACATTTTAATCCTTCTGTCTGTGCCTTATCAGCCACTCCTACATCGGGAATTTCCTCATAGGGGCACACGATTCTCCGACTAAACACATCGGATGTTGCAGCCGTGCGCAAACGATACTGATAGTGCTTACCCTTGGCATTCAGCCTTGCATGAAAACGGTCGCTTACTTCTTCAATTTCCACAACCGCAATATCTTCCGGCAAATACAGATTCAAATAGTCCATAATTTCACCGGCACTTTTATCCGTATTGATTTTAAAATTTGCCACCTGCCCTTTGGAATGTACACCGGCATCGGTACGCCCGGCACCGTTTATCTCCACAGGAGCTCCGCACATCTTGGATAAAATCGCTTCGATTTTACCCTGAATGGTATTATCCGTAGAAGTCTGACGTTGCCAGCCTTGAAAACGGGTGCCTTCGTATTGAATTGTGATTTTATAATTTTTCATAAATCAAATTCTTTCTTTGTGATTACTAATCTGCTTTTCTGATCTATTATTCTTCGGAATCTGTTTCTACTGCTGTCATTTCTTCCGTTGCCGGATGCAAATATCCGTCCAACACTTCATACACCTTGTCCAAACCGTTTTTATTTAAGGATGAAAAAGGAATCATGATGGTACCCGGTCTGGTTTTAAGGCCCGTACGAATTGCCTTTAGGTGCTTATCAATCTGACCACGGCTGATTTTATCAGACTTGGTTGCAATAATAATCGGTTCAAAACCGTTATGCACAATCCACTCATACATATCGCGGTCGTTAGCCGAAGGGTCATGACGAATATCGATCAAAAGAAACACTGCCTTCAACTGTTCGGAACGACGAAGATACTTCTCAATCATCTTTCCCCACTTCGCCTTGGTCTCCTGAGAAACCTTAGCATAGCCGTAACCGGGCAAATCCACCAGATAAAACTCCTCATTAATATTATAAAAATTAATCGTCTGGGTTTTACCGGGCTGAGAACTGGTTCTCGCATAGGACTTACGGTTCATAATGGCATTAATCAATGACGATTTCCCTACATTACTTTTACCTGCAAAAGCAAATTCCGGCAAGGTATTTTCCGGCAGTTTACTGGTAATACCAATGACTGTTTCCAAATTAACGCTTTTTATTTTCACCTGACTTCTTTCCTTTCTCAATGCTTTTGGTAAAAGCATGACTTAAAACATCTTCCATGGTTTCTGCATAAACCACTTCCATATCTTCCGTGATTTCTGCTTCCAGTCTTACCACATCACGTTCATTTTCTTTCGGCACAATCACCTTGGTGATGCCTGCCATTTTGGCTGCAAGAATCTTCTCTTTGACACCACCGATGGGAAGAACACGGCCGCGCAAAGTAATTTCGCCTGTCATAGCAAGATTTGCATATACCGGAATCTCCGTAATTGCCGACAACACTGCCGTCGCCATAGTAATTCCGGCGGAAGGACCATCCTTGGGCACCGCACCTTCCGGAATATGAATATGAATATCTTTCTTCTTAAAATAGTCTGCACTGATTTTGTAGTTATCTGCTACCGAGCGGATATAACTGATTCCTGCCGCCGCAGATTCTTTCATCACATCACCCAATCGGCCGGTTAATTCAACCGCACCTTTACCGGGCATTACACTAACCTCAATTTGCAAGGTATCACCACCAACAGCGGTCCATGCAAGGCCACGTACAATACCGATTTCGTCCTTTTCATTCTTCTCATCCGGACGGAACTTGGGCTTTCCGAGGAACTGTTCCAGATTTTTCTCCGTCACACGCACACTCGTCTTCTCGCCTTTTACAATCAGTTTTGCTACCTTTCGGCACAATTCACCAATTTTACGTTCCAGTTCACGAACGCCGGCTTCTCTTGTATATAAAAGAATCAGGTTTGTTAACGCTTCCGGTGTAATTTTTAAATTTTTACCTGTCAGCCCATTGTTCTTTAAGGCTCTGCTCCACAAATGTTCTTTAGCAATATGATATTTCTCCTGTACCGTATAACTATTTAATTCAATCAGTTCCATACGGTCAAGCAGAGGTCTTGGAATATCTGATACAGAATTAGCAGTTGCCAAAAACAGAACCTTAGACAAATCCAAGGGAATTTCCACATAATGATCCCTAAAAGCCTGATTCTGCTTAGAATCCAATACCTCCAGCAATGCAGAAGAAGGATCTCCCTTATAATCATTGCTTAACTTATCAATTTCATCCAAAAGAATCAGCGGATTGTTTACGCCGGCATTTTTTAATGCAGTAGCAATACGTCCCGGCATGGCTCCCACATAGGTTCTTCTGTGACCGCGAATTTCAGCCTCATCCCTGACACCACCAAGACAAATTCTTACATATTCCTTTTCCAGCGATTCTGCAACCGAACGCGCAATGGATGTTTTACCGGTTCCCGGAGGCCCAACCAGACATACAATAGGGCTTTCTCCTTCACTGGTCAACGTTCGTACTGCAAGGAATTCTAAAATTCGTTCTTTTACCTGCTCCAAACCATAGTGATCACGATTTAATATTTTTTCTGCGCGATGAATATCTGCATTGTCTTTTGACGCTTTATTCCAAGGCAATTCCAAGAGTGTTTCAATATAGGCCCTCTGCACCGCACTCTCCGAACTGCTCCCGTGCAAGGCCTTAAAACGATTAATCTCTTTGCGGATTTTTTCTTTGATGCCATCATCGGCATCCAATTTTTCCAAACTCTCCGCAAAACTGTCGGCATCCGATACGGTATCGTCTTCGCCCAGTTCTTTTTTGATCATTTGCATCTGTTCACGAAGCATATAATCTTTTTGGTGCTTATTCACCTGTTGTTTTAACTTACCGTTTAAGTCCTGTCTGATACGAAGCACATCCACTTCTGCAGTTAGTTTCTCCAGTATCACTTTATACAATTTCTCTTCTTCGAAATTCTCCAAAAACTCCTGTCGAATCTGATGCGAAAAATTTAAATGATTCATACATACCTGCATTATTTCAGATAAGTTGGTAGATTCCTTTGCTGTAATCGGCACAATTTTAGGAACTGCAGGCTGGTATAAAAGATACTCCTGCATACATTCTTTCAACATCCGTACGCGGGCCTCTTCTTCTGCCGGCTCCCAGTTACCTCGTTGTAAAAATTGTACTTCTACTTCCGCTAACAAATATTTTTTTTGTTCATCATCTAACTGTAAAAGTCGGCCTCTGGATTCGCCCTGCACCAGCACACGCGTGATCTTATTCGGCAACGTAATTACCTGCTTAACACTTACGATACAACCCATCTTGTGTAAATCATCCATACCGGGGTCTTCCGTATCAACATGCTTTTGACACACCAAAAACAGTCTGTTTCCGCCCTTCGTCGCTCTTTCCAACGCAGTTACAGACTTCTGTCTGTTCAAATCAATATGCGCAATGGTTCCCGGCAAAACCACCATTCCCCGCAAAGGAATCGCCGGCATCCAATCCCTTAATTCCATATTCTCGATATTATTCATATTAAAATACGCCGCCTTTCTTAGCATCCGTCTTTGTTTTGATAGGGTAATGAAATAATAATTCTAAGGCGGGTACTGGGGAGCCGTCGGTACTTGAGTTCTGCTTTTTAGAACTCTACGTACCGTTACGTGCGACACGTAGTGAGAACGTGCCCGACGTGAATTATCATTTCATTACCCAACCACTCCAAAAAACGCCGCCAAGAATGGCGGCGTTTCCCTTTTAAGCTCTTTTTCTGGTCTTTTTCTTCGGTTCTTCCAACTCAATATGCTTTTCAATCGGTGCACCTTCACCAAGAACTGCTTCCTTGGTCACAATACACTCTGTCATAGTCTCATCGGAAGGAATACGATACATCAAATCCATCATAGTCTTTTCCATAATGGAACGAAGTCCACGGGCACCTGTTTTACGCTCATGTGCCTCTTTGGCAATTTCGCGAATTGCATCCTCCTCAAAACTCAATTCCACATTATCTAACCCAAACAATGCTTTGTACTGTTTTACCAATGCATTCTTGGGTTCTGTCATAATACGTACCAGTGCGTCCTCATCCAATCCTTCCAAAGAAACATTAATGGGTACACGACCGATAAACTCCGGAATCAAGCCAAATTTTACAAGATCTTGAGGGGTTACTTCCTTGAGAAGTTCGCTCAATGCCTTGTCTGTATTCTGTGTAATCGTAGAATTAAAACCGATGGATTTACGATTCAAACGTTTCTCAACAATTTTATCCAGTCCGTCAAAAGCACCACCGCAGATAAATAAAATATTGCTGGTATCAATCTGAATCAATTCCTGGTGAGGATGCTTTCTTCCTCCCTGAGGAGGTACGGAAGCAACCGTTCCTTCTATGATTTTGAGCAACGCCTGTTGTACACCTTCACCGGAAACATCTCGGGTAATGGATACGTTCTCGCTCTTCTTGGTAATTTTATCAATTTCATCAATATATACAATACCGTACTGAGCGCGTTCTACTTCATAATCTGCCGCCTGAATCAGTTTCAACAGAATATTCTCTACGTCTTCACCTACATACCCTGCTTCTGTCAATGTTGTCGCATCTGCAATTGCAAAAGGCACATTGATAATCTTTGCAAGGGTCTGTGCAAGATAAGTCTTACCGGAACCCGTAGGTCCTATCATAATAATATTACTCTTCTGTAATTCTACTCCCAAATCCTTGGGCGCCATAATTCTCTTGTAATGATTATATACCGCTACAGACAGAACCTTCTTAGCCTCTTCCTGCCCAATTACGTAATCATCCAAAAATCCTTTAATTTCTACGGGTTTTAAAAGTTTAAAATCAAAATCCGATGCATCATCGTATTCAAACTCTTCTAACTCTTCCGTTACGATTTCGTTACAGATTTCCACGCAATCATCACAAATATAGATGCCATTGGGTCCTGCAACCATTTTACGAACCTGATCCTGTGACTTGCCACAGAAAGAACATTTAATTTTATCGTCCGAACGCTTTCCTGCCATTCTAAGCCTCCAAATTTAAAGATTTACTTTTCTTCCTGTTCACTACGTGAAGTAATAACACAGTCAATCAATCCGTATTCTTTTGCTTCTTCTGCAGTTTTCCAATTATCACGCTCTGTGTCGGCTGCAACCACCTCTAAAGGCTGGCCTGTGTTTGCCGCAAGAATTTTATTCAAACGTTCTTTTGTCTGTAAAATATGTTTTGCTGCAATTTCAATTTCGGTAGCCTGCCCCTGCGCACCGCCAAGTGGCTGATGAATCATAATTTCAGCATTGGGAAGTGCATATCTTTTTCCTTTGGCACCTCCGGCAAGCAAAAATGCCCCCATTGATGCTGCCATACCGATACAAATTGTGGAAACATCACATTTGATGTACTGCATAGTATCATAAATTGCCCATCCTGCGGTTACCGAACCACCGGGGCTGTTAATATAAAGCTGGATATCCTTGTCCGGATCTTCCGCTTCCAAAAATAATAACTGCGCAACCACAAGTCCTGCGGTTACCTCATTTACCTCTTCACCAAGGAAGATAATACGATCTTTTAAAAGTCTGGAATAAATATCATAGGATCTTTCTCCACGGCCTGTCTGTTCAATGACATAAGGTACTAAGCTCATTTGAATTCCTCCTGTTTCTAGATTTCATTCTCAGTTACTTCACTGAATTATTTTTCTTTTGCGTTAGCTACAACAAATTCAACAGCCTTCTGGATAGCCATATCTTTCTTCATTTCTGCTGCTCTTTCGTCGTCCATGATTTCTTTAATCTGCTCAACTTCCATCTTGTAAGCTTCAGCCATCTTAGCAAGTTCTTCTTCGGATTCTGCATCGCTTACTTCAATTTTTTCAGCAGCAACAATAGCTTCAAGAACAAGTCTTGACTGAATTCTCTTTTCTGCCTGAGGTTTTACCTGTTCCATCATTGCAGCTGCAGTCATACCTGTAAACTGGCTGTACTGTTCCATACTGAGTCCCTGCATAGCAAGTCTCTGAGCAAATTCGTCAACCATCTGTCTCTGCTGTGTTTCAATCATTGCTGCAGGAATATCCATTTCAGCATCTGCAATAATTGCTTCAACTACAGCTTCTTCCTTTGCATTTTTAGCATCTGCTTCTTTCTTTTCTTCTAAGTTCTTCTTAACGCTTTCCTTGTATTCCGCAAATGTATCATATGCACTTACTTCTTCTGCAAATTCATCATCTAAATCAGGCAACTGATTTTCCTTGATTTCCTTAATGGTTACCTTGAACAATGCAGGCTTACCCTTCAAGTTTTCTGCATGATAATCTTCAGGGAAAGTAACGTTTACTTCTACTTCCTCATTGATTGATTTGCCGATTAACTGCTCTTCAAAATTATCGATGAATGAGTGTGAACCGATAGTGAGAGGATAGTTCTCGCCCTTACCGCCTTCAAATGCTTCACCATCAACAAAACCTTCAAAGTCAATTACAGTTGTATCTCCGTCCTGAACAGGTCTGTCATCTACAGATACTGTTCTCGCACTGTTCTTTCTTTCGGTTTCAATCGCTTCGTTTACTTCTTCTTCCGTAACTTCTACAGCAACTTTGTCAACCTTGATGCCTTTGTACTTTCCTAATTTTACTTCAGGCTTTAATGCAACTTCTGCTGTAAAGATAAAAGGCTTTCCTGCTTCAATCTGTGTTACTTCAATCTTAGGTGCAGATACGATTTCTTCTTCACATTCATCGTATACTTTCTCATATGCTACAGGAATCACTTCGTTTGCTGCATCCTCATAGAACACTTCCTTACCGTACATCTGCTCAATCATCTTGCGGGGTACTTTACCCTTACGGAATCCGGGCACTTCAATTTTGCCTTTGTTCTTCTGATATGCTGCTTCTACTGCTTCTTCAAAATCTTCTACTGAAACTTCAATAGTAAGCTTTGCCATATTCTTGTCTAATTTTTCAACTGTAAAACTCATTTTTGTTTCCTCCTTTATGTATCGCCATCGGCGCACAAATCTTTCTCTTTTATTTTAATAATTTTAAGCAGTTGGGCATAAAACCCCATACTTACAGTCATTTTACGATTATAGCACAAACAATTGCAAAAGAAAAGAAAAAATTTGATATTCAATACCTTGTTTAAATTTATGTCTAAAAATTTCCAACATAATTCATTTATTTACGGTCATACTAACACCAAGATAAGTCAAAAACTTATCTGGAACAAATAAATCAAGATAAAATTTTGGAGGAAAACACAATGAAAAACAATAGTAATTCAAGTTCAACATCTAAAACACACAAAGCAGCTTTAGACCGTTTCAAAACGGAAGTTGCAAGCGAATTAGGTATCAACTTAAAGGATGGTTACAATGGTGACCTTACTTCTAAAGAAGCCGGTTCTATCGGTGGTGAAATGGTTCGTAGAATGATCCAGCGTCAGGAAGAATCTATGCAGTAATCCATCGTATGTCTCTTAAGATGGTACGATTCGGTGAGTTAAATGCATAGGCTCATTACACCGACAAAATAAGTATGCACCCAAGGGTTCTACATAGAACCTTTTCGTGCAGAATAAAAATGCACTTAAGCGTATGAAAATGCCCTTGGGTGCATTTTTTCTTGAGATCCGAAATCGCCGGTTATTATTTTTATCCGGATTCGTTAAAAATATTACTTTTTCATATTGCGTTCAGACTGTATTACAGAATTACCATTGCTTTTTATCTTTAAATGCATTATAATATAATCACAAATTTAGGGAAATACAAGTTTAGTTTAAAGGGGAACATACGAAAGGACGTGAGTTTATGGATATAGCAGCATTATCAATGGCCATGGCGCAGAACGATATCGGAACTAAAGTCGGCATTGCCGTTTTGGATAAGAATATGGAAACCGCAGAATCACAGGGTGCACAAATCGTACAAATGATTGACAGCGCAGCAATTCAGCGCTCCGTACAGCCTCATCTTGGCGGTAACATTGATATTTCGATTTAGAATTAAATAATAAGGATATAATAGCAAGGTGATTGTACCTTGCTATTTTTATTTGCATATATTAAACGTATAAAAAAACCGGCCCGAATAATTCGAGCCGGTTCTCTTTCAGCCTTATAAAATATGATTATTCTTCTTTTTCCTCATCTTTTTTGCAGCCATTGTCTTCTAACTTCTTCAATGTTTTTGCAGCAAAATCTCTGCCACCTACACCAAATGCAATTGCAAATGCAACAGCAAGTGCAGCAATAATTAACTTAAATGCAGAGTTAACGATTTCAGCAGCAATACCTAACTGGCTTAATACCATGAATCCGCCAATGGTAAAGATTGCAATTTTTACCAAAGTAGCATATGTAGAGTATCCGCTCTTCTTAAGCGCTTTCTCTGCCATTGAACTTGCAAAGAAGCAAATAACAAGAATTACAACAGCGCTCAATACTGCAGGCATGTAACCGATGATTACGGCACCAATATCGGTGAGTACTGCTAACTTAAGAACATTAATTCCTTCTACTACGAAGAAGATTACGATTACAACCTGAACAATCACACCGATTAACTTAGAAAGAACAACTTTGCTGTCATCCTTATCCATTAATTTGGCAACCTTAGCGTCCAAACCTGCAGATGCAATCAAACGTGTAACAATCTGGCCTACAAACTTTGCAATAAACCATCCGATGGTGATAATAATCAATGCAACTAAAATATTAGGAATGAAAGCAAAAATTGTATTCAAAACTGCAGTTGCAGGATTTGAAATAACATCAATATCCAATACATCCAATGCAAGAATTACCATAGGAATTAAAATTAAAACATATACTACATATGCTAAAGTATTGGATAACTTTGCAGAATCTGTTACTTCAACGCCTAATTTTTCCTGAATCTTGTTTACTTTAATCTTATCAAATACGGGAATCAATAACTGACGAACAGCCTTTGCAACAAAGAAGCCAATTACCAAAACGATTACCGCTGCAACAACACTGGGTACATATCCCCAAATTGTGCTTAACACCTGATTAATGGGTGCTGTTACTGCTTCCAAACCTAAAGTAGCAAAAATTGCAGGAACAAAAAGAAGGAATACCAGTAAATATACCAACTTACCGATAAATTCTTTTACAGTTCCGGGCTTATCGCCTTCACCGTCCGCTTTTGCAAGAAATTCTCCTAACTTGCCTTTACCTAAAAGTTTTACCACCAACGCCTTTACAATTGCAGCAACGATAAATGCAGCAACCAAAATTACCACTGCTGTAATCACTGCCAATGCACCGGTGGAAAATGCAGCCCAAACGCCGCTTAACCAATCAAGTACTTTGTCCATAAAAAAACCCTCCAATCACA
>JAZNLG010000235.1:0-15203 GCA_045578965.1 Lachnospiraceae bacterium
GTGAAATATCATTGTTGGATACCCTTGACACACTGGAAAGCGCCGGGATTCCTTATGTAGGAGCCGGAAGAGATTTAGAAGAGGCTTCCAAGGTGATTTTTTATCAGAAGGGTGATATGAGAATCGGCATTGTGGCGGCTACGGAAGTAGAGCGTATGGAATCGCCGGATACGAAGGGTGCTACGGAAGATTCGCCGGGGACATTTCGCTGTTATCAGAATGATGCACTGGAAGAAGTGATTCGAGAGGCGAAGAAGGAATGCGATTTCCTGATTGTATATGTGCATTGGGGCACGGAAAGTACGGACCAATTGGATTGGAGTCAGCCGGGGCAAGCACAAGATTTTACGGCGGCGGGAGCCGATGTGATTATCGGTGCACATCCTCATGTTTTGCAGGAGATTGCGTATGTGAATGGCGTGCCGGTGTTCTACAGCTTGGGAAATTATTGGTTTAATTCCAAAACGCAGAATAGTTGTCTGGTGACTTTGGAGGTTGGTGATGAAGGTCTGGTGTCGGCGAAGTTTATTCCCTGTCGAACAGAGAACAGCAGGACCAAAGTGGCAGACGCTGCCGAGACGGAACGGATTTTGGACTATATGAGAAGATTATCCGACGGTGTTGTGATTGATGAAGACGGTTATGTAACGGCAGAATAGCGCATGTGTTATGGGATAGTGATATATCAACTGAAGTAATAGTTTAAAAAATAAACATACAAAAATACTTGACAATATGTTTTATATATGATAATTTTATTGAGGTTGTAGAACAACCACGCCGAAGACAGTAGGTGTCGCTAAGCGACGTAAGGAGACAACGCCTACCGAGGATGAGTAAGTTTTAAATGAATTTTACCCTCTCGTCTTCTGCGAAGATGAGAGGTTTTTTATTCTTTATAAAAGACTCTTTCGGCACCAAATAAAGAAGGAGGTAAAACAAAAATGGCTAAAGTTGAATTGAAGAAACCCATCGTGGAAGAAATCTCAGCAAATATTAAGGATGCACAGTCAGTTGTTATCGTTGACCACCGCGGACTTACCGTTGCTGAAGATACCGAACTTCGTAAGCAGCTTCGTGAAGCAGGCATTACTTACAAGGTATACAAGAACACCATGATGAATTTTGCATTCAAGGGAACTGACTGTGAAGGTCTTACTGAATATTTGGAAGGACCCAGCGCAATCGCAATTTCCAAGGATGACGCTACAGCTCCTGCAAGAATTCTTTGCAAGTTCGCAAAGACAGCAAAGGCACTTGAAATCAAGGGCGGTGTTGTAGAAGGAACTGTATATGACAGCAAGGGCATCGAAGCAATTTCCAACGTACCTTCAAGAGAAGAATTACTTGGCAAATTACTTGGAAGCATCCAGTCACCTATTACAAACCTTGCACGCGTTCTCAATCAGATTGCAGAACAGCAGGGCGCTCCCGCAGCAGAGTAATTGTTGCAGTTGTTGTTGACACTTTTCGGGTGGCGCAACAGTTTTAACAGAAACTTTTAGAACAAACAATATTTTAAAATGGAGGAAAATAAAATGGCAAAGTTAACAACTCAGGAATTTATCGACGCTATCAAAGAGTTAAGCGTACTTGAATTAAACGAATTAGTAAAAGCATGTGAAGAAGAATTTGGTGTATCTGCAGCAGCAGGTGTTGTTGTAGCAGCAGGTGCTGTAGGCGGCGCAGCTGAAGCAGCAGAAGAAAAGACTGAATTCGACGTAGAATTAACAGATGTAGGTCCTAACAAGGTTAAGGTTATCAAGGTTGTACGTGAAGCTACAGGCCTTGGCTTAAAGGAAGCAAAAGACTTAGTAGATGCTGCTCCTAAGATGATCAAGGAAGGCGCTTCTAAGGAAGAAGCTGATGATATCAAGGCTAAGTTAGAAGCTGAAGGCGCAAAGGTTACATTGAAGTAATTTTTACCTTAAGAGATATCCAAACCGCGAAGGAAGAAATTCTTTCGCGGTTTTTTTGTTTCATAGGGAAACCTAAGAAGTGAAAGAGGAATGCGTTAAGTGTATTTGCCTTATAAAAAATTTTATAAAATATGGAAAATAATGTTTGACTTCCATATTGTTTTCTGTTAATATGGATGATGCACTATTGTGGTTTACTGTCCCTTTTTGTCTTTGGACGTAAGGGGTTGATTCTTTGCGGACAAAAATGAGACAGGTTATTACAAATAGGCAATAAACGGCTATATAACATAATAAGAACGGAGTGAAGTGTCAATGGAAAAGAACAGAATACGCCCTATTGTTAACGGCAACAGTATGCGTATGAGCTATTCACGTCAGAAAGAAGTTCTGGAGATGCCTAATCTCATCGAAGTGCAAAAGAATTCTTACAAGTGGTTCTTGGAAGAAGGTTTGAAGGAAGCATTTGATGATATTTCGCCCATTACCAATTTCGGCGGTGATTTGCGCATGGAATTTGTTGATTTTGAACTTGCGGAAGACAAAATCAAGCATACAATTGCGGAATGTAAAGAAAGAGACCTTACTTATGAAGCACCTTTGAATGTAAGGGTCCGCTTTTTCAATGAAAATGAGAAGGAAAATCTCATAGAACGTACAATTTTTATGGGTAATTTCCCTTTAATGACAGAAACAGGTACATTCGTTATCAATGGTGCAGAGCGAGTAATCGTAAGCCAGTTGGTACGTTCTCCCGGTATTTATTATGCAATCGGACATGATAAAATTGGTAAAGAATTGTTTTCGTCTACCGTAATCCCTAATCGTGGTGCATGGTTAGAGTACGAAACCGACTCTAATGATGTTGCATATGTACGTGTGGACAGAACAAGAAAATTCCCCATCACTGTATTTATTCGTGCTCTTGGTCTGGGAACAGACGAAGAGATTCTTGAGATGTTTGGTGATGAACCTAAGATTCGTGCAAGTTTTGCAAAGGATCCTTCCAAAAACTATGTAGATGGTTTGAGGGAATTATATGCAAAGGTACACCCCGGTGAGCCTTTTAGCGTTGAAAGTGCTGAAAGTTTCCTTAGCGCTATGTTCTTCGATGCCAGAAGATATGATTTGGCGAAAGTAGGACGTTACAAATTCAACAAGAAACTTATGCTTAAGAACAGAATCCGCAATCATGTTCTTGCAGCAGATGTTGTAAGTGAATATACAGGAGAAGTAATCGCAAAAGCCGGCGAAACCGTAACTGCAGAAATGGCAGATACCATCCAGAATGCAGCAGTTGCTTCTGTATTGATTCAGGTAGAAGAAAAGAATGTAAAAGTTCTTTCCAATATGATGGTAGATATTAATGAATGGGTTGATTGTGATGCAAAAGAATTGGGTATCACAGAACTTGTTTATTTCCCTGCTCTTCAGAAGATTTTAGGTGAATATGCAGACAAACCCGAAGAGTTATATGAAGCAATTGCACGTAACGTAAATGAGTTGGTGCCTAAGCATATTACCAAAGAAGATATGCTCGCTTCCATTAACTATAATATTCATTTGGAATATGGTATCGGTAATGATGATGATATCGACCACTTGGGCAACAGACGTATCCGTGCGGTTGGTGAATTGTTACAGAACCAGTACAGAATCGGTCTTTCCAGAATGGAACGTGTTGTTCGTGAAAGAATGACAACACATGATTCTGAAAGCATTACTCCTGAGAAATTAATCAACATTAAGCCTGTGCAGGCTGCGATTAAGGAATTCTTTGGTTCCTCACAGTTGTCACAGTTTATGGATCAGAATAACCCTCTTGGTGAATTAACACATAAGAGACGTCTTTCTGCATTGGGACCCGGTGGTCTTTCAAGAGATCGTGCAGGTTTCGAGGTTCGAGACGTTCACTATACTCACTATGGTAGAATGTGTCCTATCGAGACTCCTGAAGGTCCTAACATCGGTTTGATTAACTCGCTTGCATCTTATGCAAGAATTAATGAGTATGGATTTGTAGAGGCGCCTTATCGTCGTATCGATAAGTCTGATATTGAGAATCCTCGTGTAACAGATGAAGTTATCTATATGACAGCTGATGAAGAAGATAACTATCATGTAGCACAGGCGAACGAAAAATTGGATGCGGACGGACATTTTGTAAAGAATATGGTATCCGGTCGTTACAGAGAAGAAACACAGGAATATCCTAAGAGCATGTTTGATTTTATGGACGTATCTCCTAAGATGGTATTCTCTGTTGCTACAGCGTTGATTCCTTTCTTACAGAACGACGACGCGAACCGTGCGCTGATGGGTTCAAACATGCAGCGTCAGGCAGTGCCCCTTCTTTTCACAGAGGCACCCGTAATCGGTACAGGTATGGAAGTTAAAACAGCGGTTGACTCCGGTGTTTGTGTGGTTGCTAAGAAGGCAGGTACCGTAACTTATGTATCTTCCGAATTGATTAAGATTACAGCTGATGACGGCGAAGCAATGGAATATGCATTGTCTAAGTTCGTAAGAAGTAACCAGAGTAACTGCTACAACCAGAAGCCTATCGTATTTAAGGGCGACCATGTGGCAGAAGGCCAGGTTATCGCTGATGGTCCTTCCACAGCAGAAGGTGAACTCGGTCTTGGTAAGAACCCTCTGATCGGTTTCATGACTTGGGAAGGTTATAACTACGAGGATGCTGTTCTTTTAAGTGAAAGATTAGTACGTGAAGATGTTTATACATCTGTACACATTGAAGAATATGAAACAGAAGCCCGTGATACCAAACTTGGTGCAGAAGAAATTACAAGAGATGTTCCGGGTGTCGGTGAAGATGCATTAAAGGATTTGGATGACAGAGGTATTATCCGTATCGGTGCGGAAGTACGTGCCGGTGACATTCTGGTTGGTAAGGTTACACCGAAGGGCGAAACCGAACTTACCGCAGAAGAAAGACTCCTTCGTGCAATCTTTGGTGAGAAAGCAAGAGAAGTGCGTGATACTTCCCTGAAGGTTCCTCACGGTGAGTATGGTGTTGTTGTGGATGCTAAGGTATTCTCAAGAGCAGCAGGCGATTCTGAATTGTCTCCCGGAGTAAATCAGAAGGTTCGTATCTACATTGCACAGAAGAGAAAGATTTCCGTAGGTGACAAGATGGCTGGTCGTCACGGTAACAAGGGTGTTGTTTCCCGCGTATTACCGGTAGAAGATATGCCTTACTTACCCAACGGACGTCCTTTGGATATCGTATTGAATCCTTTGGGTGTACCTTCCCGTATGAATATCGGACAGGTGCTTGAAATTCACTTGTCATTGGCAGCGAAGGCACTCGGATTCAACATTGCAACACCGGTATTCGATGGCGCAAACGAAGCAGATATCATGGATACTCTTGACCTTGCAAACGATTACGTTAATACAACATGGGAAGAGTTTGAAGCAAAACACAAAGATACACTTCGTCCTGAAGTACTTGAGTATCTGTATGAGAACAGAGCACACAGAGAACTTTGGAAGGGCGTAGAAATCTCAAGAGACGGTAAGGTAAGACTTCGTGACGGTAGAACAGGTGAGTATTTTGACAGCCCTGTAACCATCGGTCACATGCATTATCTGAAACTTCATCACTTGGTTGACGATAAGATTCATGCTCGTTCAACCGGACCGTACTCACTGGTAACACAGCAGCCTCTGGGTGGTAAAGCTCAGTTCGGTGGTCAGCGTTTCGGTGAAATGGAAGTTTGGGCTCTGGAAGCATACGGAGCATCATACACCTTACAGGAAATCCTGACTGAGCAGTCAGACGACGTGGTTGGACGTGTGAAGACCTACGAAGCTATTATTAAGGGTGAAAATATTCCTACACCCGGTATCCCTGAGTCATTCAAGGTATTGTTGAAGGAATTACAGTCACTTTGTCTGGATGTCAAAGTCCTTGATGAAAATGGCGAAGAGGTTGAAATCAGAGAAAATGTAGAGCCGCCCACCAATAACTATCGTTTCGAGATGGAAGGCGAAACCAGAAATTACGACTATGAACGTGATGATATGGCAAGCCATGGCTATCAGAAACAGGAATTCAACGAAGACGGAGAACTTACAGAAGCATATGATGAGCCCGAAGAGGATTATTATTCAGATGACTATGCAAGTGATGATGTTGATTTCGGCGATACATTTGATGAAGATGAAGATAACTAATAAGGCGACAGCCTAATTTTGGAAGGAGTGCCAATAATGTCTGATGTAAAGAAAGAGATATATGAACCGATTAGTTTTGACTCCATTAAAATCGGTTTGGCGTCACCGGAAAAGATTTTAGAATGGTCTAAGGGCGAGGTTACCAAGCCCGAGACCATTAACTACAGAACTTTAAAACCGGAACGCGAAGGTTTATATTGCGAAAAGATTTTCGGACCCAGCAAGGACTGGGAATGTCACTGCGGTAAGTACAAAAAAGTACGTTACAAAGGTATCATTTGTGACCGTTGTGGTGTAGAAGTAACCAAAGCAAACGTTCGTCGTGAAAGAATGGGTCACATTAAACTTGCGGCTCCCGTTTCACACATTTGGTATTTTAAGGGTATCCCCAGCCGTATGGGTCTTATCCTTGACTTGACACCGAGAGTGCTTGAAAAAGTATTGTATTTTGCGTCTTATATCGTATTGGATGCAGGTAATACAGACTTAAAGGTAAAAGATATTTTAAGTGAAGTAGAATATCAGAAGAAGAGAGAAACATGGGGCAATGAGTTCCGTGTTGGTATGGGTGCAGAAGCAATCAAGGAACTTTTATCTGCAATTGATCTTGAAAAAGAAAATGCTGAATTAAAAGCAGAACTTGAAAATGAAAGCACCAAAGGCCAGAAGAGAGCCAAAATTGTAAAGCGTCTTGAAGTTGTGGAAGCATTCCGTGAATCCGGAAACAGACCTGAATGGATGATTATGGATGCCATTCCGGTTATTCCTCCCGATTTAAGACCTATGGTTCAGTTGGATGGTGGCCGTTTCGCAACCTCTGACTTGAACGATTTATACAGAAGAATTATCAACCGTAACAATCGTCTTGCAAGACTTCTTGATTTGGGCGCACCCGATATCATCGTGCGTAACGAAAAGAGAATGCTTCAGGAAGCAGTTGATGCTTTGATTGATAACGGTAGAAGAGGAAGAGCTGTAACAGGCCCCGGAAACCGTGCATTAAAGTCACTTTCCGATATGTTAAAAGGTAAGTCCGGCCGTTTCCGTCAGAACCTGTTAGGTAAGCGAGTTGACTACTCAGGACGTTCCGTTATCGTAGTAGGTCCCGAATTAAAGATTTACCAGTGCGGTCTTCCGAAAGAAATGGCAATCGAACTTTTCAAACCCTTCGTTATGAAGGAATTGGTTGGAAAGGGAATCAGCCAGAATATTAAACATGCTAAGAAACTTGTCGAAAAACTTGATGATACCGTATGGGATGTTTTGGAAGAAGTAATTCGTGAGCATCCGGTTATGTTGAACCGTGCTCCGACACTCCACAGACTTGGTATTCAGGCATTTGAGCCTATCCTTGTTGAAGGTAAGGCAATTAAACTTCATCCCTTGGTATGTACAGCGTTCAACGCTGACTTCGACGGTGACCAGATGGCGGTACATCTTCCTTTGTCCGTAGAGGCGCAGGCAGAATGTCGTTTCCTCCTTCTCTCACCCAACAACCTTTTGAAGCCTTCCGATGGTGCACCTGTAGCTGTTCCTTCGCAGGATATGGTACTTGGTATTTATTACCTGACACAGGAAAGACCCGGAGCAAAGGGTGAAGGTAAGTTCTTCAAGGATTTGAACGAAGCAATTCTTGCATACGAAAATGAAGTAATTACTTTACATGCTCGTATCAAGGTTGGTGTAACCAAGACTTTGGCAGACGGAACTGTTGTAAAGGGTATCGTAGAATCAACCCTTGGACGTTTCCTCTTTAACGAAATTCTTCCTCAGGATCTTGGTTATGTAGACAGAAGCATTCCTGAGAATGCAATCAAACTTGAGATTGATTTCCTGGTTGGTAAGAAGCAGTTAAAACCCATCCTTGATAAGGTTATCAATACACATGGTGCTACCAAGACCGCAGAAGTACTTGACCTTGTAAAATCAACCGGTTATAAGTATTCAACACGTGCGGCAATGACCGTATCCGTATCTGATATGACAGTGCCTCCCATTAAGAAGCAGTTATTGGAAGAGGCACAGGCTCAGGTAGACCAGATTGCCATGAACTATCGTCGTGGTATGTGTACGGAAGAAGAAAGATACGAAAGCGTTAAGCGCGTATGGAACGCAACCGATGATCGCTTGACAGAAGAGTTGATGACAGGTCTTGATGCTTATAACAACATTAAGATGATGGCTGACTCCGGTGCCCGTGGTTCTAAGCAGCAGATGAAGCAGCTTGCAGGTATGCGTGGTTTGATGGCAGATACAACAGGTCGTACCATTGAATTGCCCATTAAGTCAAACTTCCGTGAAGGTCTTGACGTTTTGGAATACTTTATGTCAGCGCATGGTGCTCGTAAAGGTCTTTCCGATACAGCGCTTCGTACAGCGGACTCCGGTTATTTGACACGTCGTATGGTTGACGTTTGTCAGGAGTTGATTGTACGTGATGTTGACTGTTGTGCAAACAGAGATGAAATTGTTGGTATGAATGTTTCTGCATTTTCAGAGGGTGATGCCAGCATTGAAACTCTTGAAACAAGAATTAAGGGTAGATATTCCGTTAATACCATTTTTGATAAAGACGGAAACGTTATCGTTAAGAGAAATCATATGATTACTCCCAGCAGAGCAGCAAAGATTGTAACTGTTGGTGTAGACGAAAACGGTAACCCTATCGATACTGTTAAAATCAGAAGTATTTTAACCTGTAAATCACAGAACGGTATTTGTGCAAAATGCTACGGTGCGAACATGGCTACCGGTGAAGCTGTTCAGGTTGGTGAAGCAGTTGGTATTATTGCTGCTCAGTCTATCGGTGAACCCGGTACACAGCTTACCATGCGTACATTCCATACCGGTGGTGTTGCGGGTAACGATATCACACAGGGTCTTCCCCGTGTTGAAGAATTGTTCGAAGCAAGAAAACCGAAGGGACTTGCAATTATTGCAGAGTTCGGTGGTACGGTAGAGATTAAAGAAACTTCTAAGAAGCGTGAAGTTGTAATCAAAAACAATGAACAGGAAAAGAGTTATCTGATTCCTTACGGCTCACGTATTAAAGTGCTTGACGGTGCTGTAGTGGAAGCCGGCGACGAGTTAACAGAAGGTAGTATCAATCCTCATGATTTACTTGAAATCAAGAAGATTGAAGCGGTTGAAAATTATATCATCCGTGAAGTTCAGAAGGTTTACAGCCTTCAGGGTGTAGACTTGAACGACAAGCATATCGAAGTTATCGTTCGTCAGATGTTAAAGAAACAGCGCGTAGAAGAGAGCGGAGATACAGATTTACTTCCCGGCAGTCTGGTTGACAGACTTGTTCTGGAAGAAGTAAATGAGAAACTTTTGGCTGAGAACCCTGATGCTGCTCCAGCAGTAGCGAAGGATATTATCCTGGGTATCACCAAAGCTTCCCTTGCAACCAACTCCTTCATGTCAGCTGCATCCTTCCAGGAAACAACCAAGGTTCTTACGGAAGCAGCAATTAAGGGTAAGGTTGACCCTCTGTATGGTTTGAAAGAAAACGTTATTATCGGTAAGTTAATTCCTGCAGGTACAGGTATGAAGAATTACCGTGATGTTAAGATTGATACCATGCGTGAAAAAGTTGATGCTGTCTTTGAAGAAGATTTGATGGAAGCAACTGAAACAGAATTCGATTCTGTAGAAGAACTTGATGATCTTGATGTAGTAGAAGAAACAGTTTCAGACGAAGAATAAAATTTGTAAAACCCGGAAACTAAGGTTTCCGGGTTTTTTCTGTGGTTACAATTCGGTTATTTGCATTTAGGTTTTGTGTAATATTGCGAGGATTATTTTATATTCCAACAGGACGCGCTCTCGCTCGATTGTGAATGTAGCGGACACTAAACTCGTGCTGCATTGCATTTGCACTCGTTAAGTGCCGACACTCACAAACGGTCCTTTATGGAATGAAAATATCCTCGCAATCATTTAAACTTTGAGTGCAAATAAACCGAATTGTAACATGAAAAAAGCAAACTCTGATTTTCGGAGTTTGCTTTTGTAAGTTTGTGTTTTACAATGTTGCTTTGGATGCAATGGTAAGAATGGTTGCCACATCTTCGGAAGAGAGGGGTACGAATCCGCCGGTTTTGCCATCGCCCAAACCGAATTTATCAACAAGTGTAGGAATGTCCTCTGCCTTAGCGCCAAGTTCTTCGAAGTTGATAGGCATTCCGATGTTATGAAGAAATGTTCTGAAACATTTAATACCTTGAAGTGCCGTAAACTCGGGATTCTCAAAGTTCATTTCGCAACCCCAGATACGGACTGCCATTTGTGCAAAACGCATGACATCGTGTTTGTATACGAATTCCATCCAAGCGGGCATTACAACGGCAAGACCTGCGCCGTGAGCACAGTCGTATAAGCCGGAAAGTTCATGTTCGATTCCGTGACTGTTCCAGTCCTGGCTTCTGCCCACGCCTACAATATCGTTGTGCGCCACGGTACCTGCCCACATAATGTTTGCTCTGGCTTCGTAGTTATCGGGATCTGCAATCACGCGGGGCGTTTCTTTTATCATAGTAAGGAGAACGGCCTCACAGAGGCGATCGGTAATTTCTACTTCTTTTGTGTTGGTGAAATAACGTTCGAATACATGTGCCATAATATCGGTTGCACCACAGGCGGTCTGATAAGCAGGTAATGTCTGGGTTAATGCAGGATTTAAAACAGAGAACTTCGGACGTAATAAATTCGATCCGACATCTCTTTTTAACATGCCGTCTTCTTTGGTGACTACAGAGCCCGGTGAACCCTCGCTGCCGGCTGCTGCTATGGTGAGAACGGTACCGATGGGTAATGCTTTCTCCACTACTTTGCCGGTGCCGTAGAAGTCCCAGAAATCTCCGTCATAAGGTACGCCTAAGGCAATACCTTTAGAAGAGTCGATGCAGGAACCGCCGCCTACGGAGAGGATGAAATCAACGTTTTCCCTGCGGCACAATTCAATGCCTTCGTAAATCAATGTATCCCTGGGATTGGGCTTTACGCCACCTAAACATACATAAGCAATGTTATTGTCATCTAAGGATTTTTTGACTCTGTCGAGTAACCCTGAACGGATAACGGAACCGGAACCGTAATGAATTAAAACTTTGCTTCCGCCGTACTTGCGCACATATTTACCGCATTCATTTTCGGTATCTTTACCGAAGACAAACTCGGTTGGACTGTAAAAATTAAAATTTTCCATTGTAATATAACCCCCTTTGATATTGTTTGTTTTTTAGTACGAAGAATAATTTTATTAAGTATTTTATATAGTACCCTATACCCTTAAAAACATAATAACACAGATAAAAGATGCACGAAACAAATGTAAGAATATTTTACGGGTAAAAGATATTATTTTCGGGACAAACGATGAACAAATACATAATAGGCTATTAAATTCATTGCCAGGGCACCTATCCATGCAGCGATATCAGCATATGCCGTAGCCGCAAAACCAAACGAATTCAGGCCAAAATATATAACGGAAATACGCATAATCATTTCCATGATACCGGAAAGCATGGGGATTAAAGGTTTTCCAAGCCCTTGCACACCGCTTCTGTAGACAAACAGAAGATTGATAAAAAGCATCATCGCGCCGCAGGGCGGAAGAAATTCGCAAATCAATTCTATGGGTTTGCTTCCGTTTACCATAAGTCTTGCAAGGAATTCGGGGAAGAAATAAAGTACAGTTCCAAGAAGAATGTAATTTACGGCAGCAATCCCGACGCAAACACGTAACCCTTTTTGAATACGGTCAAAACGATTCGCACCGTGGTTCTGACTTGTAAAAGAAGACATCACGTAACCCGCGGTGCAAGACGGCTGAATAAACATATTTACGTAACGGCTGCATACCGAATAGGCGGTGGTATATGCTACCCCGAGACCATTTACGAAATATTGAACTACCATGCAACCTACCGCGGTGATGGAATTCATCAAAGCCATAGGAACTCCGTTTTTGAGCAACTTTCCGTAAAGGAAATAATCGGTTGCAAAATCCGTACGATGCAGTTTGAGTATTTGAATACGGGATAATTTGTGCAGACATATGAGCGTCGATAAGATTTGTGCAATAATCGTAGCAATTGCCACACCTTCCACGCCGGTTCCGCATCCGAAGATGAAGAAACAGTTTAAAGCGATATTCGTTAGGGTAGATATTACAATAGCAATAAAAGGTGTTGTGCTGTCGCCCAACGACCTCAATATGCCTGCACACAAATTATAAGAAATGGTGGTGATTAAGCCACCGAAGATAATATATCCGTACGTCAGACTATCTTCAAAAATATAGGGTGAAGTCTGCAGAAGGACTAATATATCATCCAAATAAAGAATGCTTGCCAAAGTTAATATAATTGTCAAAAAGAAAGATAATTTAATTGCGGAAGCCGTACTTTTGCGAAGTTCGTTGTAATTTTTGGCTCCGAAATTGTGTGCAATGGGTACACAAAACCCGTTTGCTAATCCTACAGAAAATCCGACAATCAGGAAACACAGCGATGCCATATTTCCTACTGCGGCTAAGGGGTCATCCCCTAAACCTTTGCCGACGATTGCGGTGTCAGCAATATTATATACCTGTTGCAACATATTCGTAAAAAACATGGGGAAGTAAAACCGCAGTATCTGCGGCAATACTTTCCCTTGTGTCAAATCTTGTGTCTTTTCCATTGATTTTTCCTCTTTCTACATTATAAAAGAAGTAGTTTTTTGCGATATAACAAAAAACTTGTTTTTATAACAAAAAGGCGATATTATATAAATTGGATTTTAATATGGAAAATGCGGACAAACACATTGGCTGCATTTAAAATATATATATCGGAAATTAAAATGAGAGGATTTTATGAGTACAAATCGTGATTTAAATTACAGATTATATGCCCAGAAAGAAAGCGGTTTTATAAGGACGGCTTTTCAAAGGGAGTTTGAGCGGTACGCAGTTATCAGTAACGGGGATGTGGAAGGCGTTAAAAGAAATATGAAAAAGATACGCCGGAATTTCTTCGAGGGAAAAGGTGAGTTGTCGGATCACCCGGTTCGAAACGTGATGTATCATTTTGTGGTTTCCGTGGCTATGGTATCGCGAGTTTGCGTGGAGTCCGGAATGAATCATGATGTGGCATATACATTGAGCGATATTTACATTCGAAAAGGGGATAAAACAACCAGTGTCGAAGGCCTGATAGATTTGCTTGAAGAGATGCAGGTGGATTTTTCCAAGCGTATGCGTGAATTAAAAAAAGAAGAGATACATTCCATCCATATTCGCAAGAGTGTGGATTATATTCAGGAACATATGGAAGAGAAACTTACCGTAAAAGAGATTGCGGCATGGGTGGGACTGTCGCCGGATTATTACGCGAAACTTTTTTATAAGGAAATGGGAGTATCTGTTAAGGATTATGTGGCAGAGGCTAAAATCTCTACAGCAGCCAATATGCTTATCTATTCGGAACATTCGTATCTGGATATTGCATTGACCCTGGGATACTCTTCTCAGAGTGCTTTTATCAGTGTTTTTAAAAAGTATCGTAAAATGACGCCGAAAGAGTATCGGAATGCTTATTATAAGAAAAATATATCGGAAATGAAATAAAATATGTAAAAACATCGGTTTTGCCCCAAAAACCTTATTTTTTACAAAAAAAATCATTGACAATAAAAAATCATAAAAGTATAATGATTTAGCGTGCATGTTTATGCATGTTTTTATTGTGGCGCTTTTTACAGAAAATGTATAAAGCAAAGCATTAAGCAAAATATTATCATAGGAGGTGAAATTGAATGCCCACAATTAATCAGTTAGTACGTAAGGGAAGACAGACATCTGTAAAGAAGTCTACAGCTCCTGCTTTGCAGAGAAGCTACAACTCTTTGCACAAGAAAGCTGTTGAGGCTCCCGCTCCTCAGAAGAGAGGTGTGTGTACCGCAGTTAAGACTGCTACACCTAAGAAGCCTAACTCAGCTCTTAGAAAGATCGCCAGAGTTCGTCTTTCAAACGGTATCGAAGTAACAAGCTACATTCCCGGTGAAGGTCACAACCTTCAGGAGCATAGCGTTGTTCTGATTCGTGGTGGTAGAGTAAAGGACTTACCCGGTACCAGATACCACATCATCAGAGGTACACTCGATACAGCAGGTGTTGCAAACAGACGTCAGGCTCGTTCTAAATACGGCGCCAAGAGACCTAAGGCAGGTAAGTAATTTGCCTTGTCTATGTACCACAAACAGAACTAATTTAGTGTTGGGATTTCATTTTCACGCCGTATGTGCAGGATAAATAAAATACCGCACGAACACATTAGAGGACACATGTGAGTACCTGTGAATTAATTTATTATATTAAGGAGGGAAGAATCGTGCCACGTAAAGGACATATTCAGAAAAGAGATGTTTTAGCAGATCCTTTATACAATGACAAAGTGGTTACCAAGCTTATCAACAACATTATGTTAGATGGTAAGAAGGGTGTTGCACAGAAGATTGTATACGGTGCATTTGCTCAAGTAGAAGAAAAAGCAGGCAAGCCCGCTCTTGAAGTTTTCCAAGAGGCTATGAACAACATTATGCCCGTTTTGGAAGTTAAGGCTCGCCGTATCGGTGGTGCTACCTATCAGGTGCCTATCGAAGTTAGAGCTGACAGACGTCAGGCTCTCGGTCTTCGTTGGTTAACAACATATTCTCGTAAGAGAGGCGAAAAGACCATGGAAGACAGATTAGCAAACGAAATTTTAGATGCAGCTAACAATACAGGTGCATCTGTAAAGAAGAAAGAAGATGTGCATAAGATGGCTGAAGCTAATAAGGCATTTGCACATTATAGATTCTAGAAGGAGGAACGACCTTGGCTGGAAGACAATATCCGTTAGAGAGAACCAGAAATATTGGTATTATGGCGCATATCGATGCTGGTAAGACTACCACAACCGAGCGTATCTTATACTATACTGGTGTTAATTATAAGATCGGTGATACACACGAAGGTACTGCAACCATGGACTGGATGGAGCAGGAACAGGAAAGAGGTATCACAATCACTTCAGCTGCGACAACATGTCA
>JAZNLG010000236.1:0-5241 GCA_045578965.1 Lachnospiraceae bacterium
CAATCCCTCTGCTCTCATCTTATTCCCCTTATCTTTTTTTACAGCATTTCCTTTATATTTTTTACCATTGCTTTCAGCAATTCAATATACTCTTCGTACTCTTCCCTAATAAATGAAATATCTTCCGTTTTTCCCGCACATTCATGTTTGAAAGACAAATCTGGAGACGTGTGCGCACCAATCGTACGTGCATTACTTTTTATTGCATGCGCAACCACCGCATAATCCGCCCAATTTCCCTCCGTATAATATGTATCGAGCTGTGGCAGATAGATTTCCATCTGATTACAGAATTCCTCGAGTACTTCCATATATAGTTCTTCCATATCCATGCAATAAGATAACCCCATTTCCCTATCAATAGCAAGGATTTCCCCACGTTGTTTTTCCTGCATTGTCTCAGAAGCCTCCTTTGCATCTTCTTTTTCCGTCCTATGGTTATGTTCAATATGAATCAGTTCCGGCGGAAGATAATTAATCAGCATCTCATCAAGCTTGGCTACCTGGATTGGTTTTGAGCAATAATCATCAAATCCATATTCCAAATACATCTCGCGTGAGCCTGCAATTGCATTGGCTGTAAGCGCAAATACAATCGTATCTCTATTACTATTGCCTATTTCACTCCTTATTTTATGCAGCGTTTCCACGCCGTCCATTCCCGGCATCATATGATCCATCATGATGATATGATATTTCTTTTGCCTTGTAAGATGCAGACATTCCTTGCCGCTGGAAGCCGTATCAACCTCTATCTTCGTACGCTTTAATAAAGCTTTCACCAAGGTCAGATTCATTGCATTATCATCGACCACCAATACCTTTGCTTCCGGTGCCGTAAAATGAGATTCGGCATTTTCCCGTTCCTTCCTGGTCTTGCGGATGGATTTCTCATAATCACCGATTGGTGCCTTATCAATAACTTTTTGTGGTAAAAAGACAGTAAATGTAGAGCCCTTTCCATACACACTATCCACGCTGATATTCCCCTGCATCAGATAAACCAAGCGCTTTACAATGTTAAGCCCCAATCCGGAACCTTCCACATTTCTATTTCTATTCATATCCAAACGTCTGAATTCGTCAAATAGTGTCGGCAGATCCTCTTCTTTGATACCCACACCTGTATCCTTTATCTGAAAACACAATGAAATTCTTTCATCATTAATCCATTGGAAAAAAACTTTTAACGTAATGGTTCCCTTTTCCGTATACTTAGCTGCATTCGATAACAAATTCGTCAAAATCTGTTTGAGCCGTATTTCATCTCCATGAAGGACTGATGGAATCTTAGGATCCACTTCTATCTGGATTTCAATCGGTCTTCCGCCGATTCGGGTATCCAATAACAGTTTTTCATCTTGAATAATATTCGCCAAATAATATTTATCTTCGACCAGTTCCAACTGCCCTGACTCAATCTTTGAAAAATCCAGGATTTCATTCACAAGCTCCAAAAGCATGTTGCTGGCACGTTTTATATTCTGCGCATACTCCTCCACCGTCTCGTCTTCATTTTCACGAAGAATCATCTCATTCATACCGATAACCGCATTAATCGGTGTACGAATTTCGTGAGACATATTGGCAAGGAAGTCGGATTTCGCCTGATTTGCCTGCTCCGCCATCATTTTGGCCTGACGAAGTTCATCGCTCTCCCTTGCTTTCTTTTCTGCATTTACCAAATAAAAAGTAACAATTACCAGCAATAACCATAATAATCCAAAACACCACAATACAAGCGGAACCAGCAGTGTAATATCACCGGCTACCGCTTCCATAGGTACCCATCCTACAATATATAATCCGGGATATGATGTTTCTGAAGCAAAAAGCACCGCCTCCTGCCCGGATTCCTTGCAAACCGATGCCGCCGCTGCACTGATATTCATTTTATCACGAATCTTCTCAAAACCTTTTTGATAGCCATCCAAATAAAATAAATCGTTTGGCAGTGATGCATCTTCCTTTTCCAATAAAATTTCACCATCAATATTTATAATGGCACAAATACCGTTGCCATCATAACAGGAAACGTCTATTTTATCTGCCAAAACCGCGCCGTCATATAACTTATACAATACATATTTTACATTATCACCGCTATAGACAGGCACGGTAAAAAGGACTGTTGAATCATCTCCGCAACTAACTGCCGCATTTCCGTGAATGGATTCAAAAATACCGTCATAAACCGAAACATCTAATGTTTTCCCGTATGTTGCTTCACCATTAATTCGTAAAACACCATAAGAAACACCTTCTTCCGCCTCCATAAATTGCTCTATTTTACCGGTTTCCATATCAATAAAAACAGTCACTTCACTTAAAAGGCGCAACTCTTCACTAAAACTGTTATTTACAATCTTAGACAGTACTTTACTCTGTTCAGCCACCTGATGCTCCAATTGTGCATTGATAATATCTTGCATTTTCCACCACATGGCAATACAAACGACCATCAAAATGATAAAACTGATTCCGGTTACCCATATATTATTTTTTGCTATTTTGATGTTGCTTCTTTTATTCATGAATTACTACTCCGTCTACAAACCAATCCATTTTCTCCAACAAAATTTCATCACTAATGGATTCTCCTTCATCACATCGGAGAACACCTGTATTATCATAAATCACACCGGAAAACACACGGCTTCCTTCACTCAGTTCTTTCTCTGCCCGTTCTATCTCTTCCAAAATACTCTCATCTACCAATGTCGAACATTCAGCCAAAGCCACAACACCGGTATCAATTCCAAACCAATGACGCTTTACGCTGTTGGCTTTTCCTTGCAAATACTCTCTGATAATCTGGTAATATAATGCATTCCAGTCCCACACTGCAGCCGTAAGATAATGTTCAGACAATCCTTCTGCCACTGCATTATACCCAATATAATATACACCGGCCCGGTCCGCCTCCTGAGCCACATAATGCTGATTCTGATGGTAGGTCAATACATCCGCCCCGACATCTTCAACCAAAACATTTACTGCTTTTTTCTCTTTCTCAGGTGCATCCCAATCATTGGTCCAAATTACATTTACGGTAGCATCCGGATTTACACTTTTTACACCCATTGCAAATGCATTTATACCTCTGTTTACTTCACTGTTCGGCATCGCTGCCACATATCCGATGATATTACTTTCTGTTTTCATTCCTGCTACAATTCCGGCTAAATATCTTACCTGATACATTCTTCCGAAATACGAAGTCATATTATCTGCATAATATTCTGCTGAAATACCATAAAAAGAAACATCCGGATATTGTTGAATTGCATCTTTTACCTCTGTTGGATATGCATAACTGGACAAAATTATCATCCCAACGCCTTCATTTACCAGTTCTTCAACAGCCTGTTCACATCTTCCGGTGCCCTCTTCAACATTTTCCTTTACGACCAGTTCCACACCAAGACTTTCGCAAGCAGAACTTACACCCTGATAGTGCATCCCGTTCCACCCCTCATCCGTGGTCATTCCGGTCAATATCAATCCTACTTTTATGGTGTCTTCTTTTTTTGCATTAATGCCAAATATAAAAACCAAAATAAGAACCAAAATGACTGCAGCTAAAATAAGCAACCACTGCTGTTTATTTTTACTATTCTTCATCATTTACTACCCCTTCAACATACCAGTCAAATTCATTGAGCATAACATTATCCGTCATACATTCGCCTTCTTCCACACGAAGTTTTCCCTCGTTATCATAGATAGGCCCATAAAAAACATCATATGTACCACTACTGATTTTCTGCATTTCCTGCAGAACAATCGCTTCCGTTTCGTCATTTACCTTGTCCGTGAGTGGTGCCAATGATACCATTCCCGTATCAATACCTTCCCAATAATGCTTTCCTTCAAACTTACCCTGAAGACATTTTAAAATAATAGGCGTATAAAATTCGTCCCAATCCCACACCGCAGCCGTAAGATAGGTTTCCGGATAATTTTGACTGTTATCTAAATTGTAACCAATGGACATCGTACCTCTTTCTTCGGCTATCTCCAATGCCATTGTAGAATCCGTATGCATTGCCAAAACATCAATGTTATGATTATCAAGCAATCTGTTGGTTGCATCTGCTGTCGCATTATCATCGTACCAGGAATTTGTCCAACTTACATATACCGTAGCTTCACTGTTTACACTTCTAACTCCAAGAGTAAATGCATTAATACCTCGATTTACTTCCGAAATCGGGAATGCCGCAACATATCCGATCTCGTTGGTTTCAGTCTGTAATCCCGCTACAATACCACATAAATATCTGATTTGATAGATTCTTCCGAAATAAGTAGACAAATTTTTATCATATCCGGTTCCTGTTGCATGTAAAAAATAAATTTCCGGATACTCTTTTGCAGCTTCAATCATACAATCATTAAATTCAAAAGAATTTGCCACTACAATTTTGCAGCCTTCCTTATCAAATTCTTCAATAATCTGCGGCACTTCTTCCGGCAATACACTTTCTTTATAGATAACGGAAAGATTTAATTCTTCCGCCGTAGCCTCCATACCTTCATAATGTGACTGGCTCCAACTATGATCATCTATGTTTCCGTTCAGAATCACACCGACCTTAGTAATCTCTTTTGTTACTTCCGTGTCAGCTTCATATATATTAATGACAAATATACCGATAATAATTGCAACAACAATAATTCCTGCCACAACAAATACTTTTTTCATCCGTATCGTTTCTCCCTGTCATATCATCACTATAAAAATTTTACGTTATTAGTTCTATTAACGATTTATTTTATCATACAATAGAGACTCTGTAAAAGGAAATCCTATTTCTTTTGTAGATTTTATATAACATTTTCATAATCGGTTATTCATTATGCACAATAATCTATGCCTTTTTTAATTGTTTTTATTCTATAAAAAAACAAAAAAGTTGTATGATTTCTATCTTCACACAACTCTTTTATCACAAATTAAATTATATATTCCTGCAGACGCATATAGTCTTCTTTGAGAAGTTTTCCCTTGATACGAATGCCGTCTTCTGCATACTCTTCTTCCATAATCTGGGCATTTTGCTTTAATCGTGAATAGTTTGCTCCATCTTTGTAAGGAATCAATAACTCACATGAAATATAATTCTTCATAAACACTTCCTGAATCATACAAAGCAGTTCATCAATACCGATTTGCATAGATGCACTCATATAGATTTTATTTCCGACGCGTTTGGGCAACTCCTCAGGTGCAAAAAG
>JAZNLG010000237.1:0-18102 GCA_045578965.1 Lachnospiraceae bacterium
CTACCCACTTCAACAATAACATACGCATCAATATCTTCACTTACAGGTTCGGAAGACACTTCATTGCTGTTCGTTTCCGTTGATTCTTCGGAAGTTTCCGAACTATCATTTTCGGAAGACTCTGAAGTTTGTTCATTTGAAATAGTCTCAGAAATATCCTCGGATACTTCTTCGCTCGTATCACCTGACGTTTCCTCACTTACGGTTTCTGAACCTTCCGCACTTAAATCATCCGACATTTCTTCATTCAAACTTTCTGATTCCGACTCACTTAATTCTTCCGATATTTCTTCACTTAAATGTTCCGATACATCTTCACTTGAAAGTTGGGAAAGCGTAACGCTTTCCACCATGCCAAGTTCTTTGGCTCTTTCTATAATTTCTTCATCCGTAAGGTTTTCTGTACCACCACCGGCAAGAGCGAGCACCAAAGCAGTTACCGCAACGCCGATTCCCAATCCTCTCAGATAGTATTTTAATTTCATAAGAAATTGCTCCTGTTGTTTTAACTTTGCTGATATAAATCAATCACAAGTTTTACTTCGCCTACACCCAAGCCCAGTTCCTTGGCAATTGCCACATTAGACTTTCCTTCATTATGTAATGCGAGAATTTTCTCATTATGATTGCCCTGACCTGCGCCGCCGGAAAAAGTCGGCATAGATACCTTTTCTTTCTTTGCAGTTGTTTTCGTAACTGCCTTCTTTTGAGAAACTTTCTTTTCCTTCGTTTCGGCACCGGCATCTTTATTAGCCGCAATCACATCTTTGTTCGCTATTTCAGCAATAATATCTTCCTCACTCTTTCCCTTTTTCTCCGGGAACAGTTCCGCATATATTTCATCTACACTGGTTTCTTTTCCATCCAAAATCACAGTACCGTCAGCAGTCATTTCATAATCCGGCTCTTCCACATAAGCTACACCGCCAATATCTGCGCGCTCTACTGCATCTATGGCTTCTTTTACACTTAACACGGTTTCTTTGGCCTGATTTACTTCATGTACGGCTTTCTTCGCCTCTTTGGTTGACTGCTCCATACTTGCCACGGTATTCTTAATGTTATCATGTTTGTCATTCAGCATAGAATATAAAAAGACTGCCTCTTCATGATTCTTGTTTATGTCCTGCAAAACCGTATCCGAATACTCGTTTACAGCCATAATCTTTTCATTTGACACACGCTCTAAACTTCTTTCAGCCTTTTCTACAGCATCTGTTACAGTCTCATTTACACTTTCAGTTAACTGCTCTTTTGCATTTTTTAATTGTTCATCTAACAGTTTTTGAATCTGTTCACGCTGTTTCTTCTCATCCATTCCACTGCCTTTTTTCTCCGGCAGAATAAAACTAATGATAAAAACAATAATACCGCCCAACAGCAATACAATCTGCAACCAGTTCATTTGTTAAAACTCCTTAAATCCTTATATCAAAACCCGCGGTGCGTTTTTCCGTAACGGTACCGTCTGATTTCTTTTTATCCTTTTTATTTCGATTTTTGTTCTCTTGATAAGAACCGTTTCCTTTTTCCTTAGCGTCATACCGATATTGATGATATTCTGCATTATCTGCCTGCTTTACCTGCTGATTCTGATCCTGCACCTTCTTTTGTATATTAACCTGAATATTACTCTGGTCGATGACAGGCTTATTATCTTCATTTTGCTTAAAAAGAGAAATATCCTGAGAACGCGTTACCACTACATTCATTTCAATAGGTCCGAGTGCCATTCTATTCTCCTTTCTATACTATATCGCCGCCATCCGCACATCTCCGCCGGATTTAATAAATTTACAATACTGATAATCCTGCTTTACTGTCATGGAAACATCATTAAATGCGATCTTAGTTCCTGCAAATATAGTATCTTTCACTACGACTTTTGCCTCGGTTTCGTGACATAACAGTTCATCGATCTCATCGTACTCCTGCATATCACAATCAATTTTTTGCTTTAACTGCTTAAAAGCAACCGCCATATCCTGAATATATTTCAACTGTTCCTTAGACATTTTAGCACCGGCTGATAATTTCTGTTCAGAAGCAACCAATACAGGCTCTATTTGCTTCATACTCTTCTGATTATGTGCAATTTGCTCCTGCAATTCCTGATATCGAACTTTTACTGCCGGATTTACGCCAAGTTCCAGCACCGTATCGGCACCCATTTGCGATCCCATAGTTTTAGCACTGATTAAATTGGTAGCGCACACCGTAGAACCGGAAATTAAGCCTTTCTTGCCTCCGACATTGACTTCTGTACCTGCCATAACCGTAGCATGAAGAATTACTTCCGTTTCCACAAATCCCTTGGCAGTCACTTCCGCATTCTCGATATACTTGGAAATAATATTACCACCGGCCTTCAAAACAGCTTTTCCTTTACCGTTTACGCCTCTGGCAATGGTAATATCGCCTCCGGCCTCTAAAGTTGCACCTTCCACAACACCCATAATTTCGATGTTGCCCTTAGCACGAACCGTAAAATTAGAACAAACATTACCGGAAATTTTAACAGTGCCTTCATAATTGATATCTCCGGTTGCATTATCGACATTTTCTGCCGCATAAACATCCGAAACGAAAATCTTATCATCTACGAGAGTAACATGCCCGTTTACTTCACAGTATGCCTCCGTATGATCCTCATTCACGTAAACATTACGACCATAGCGAAGTTTCAAACGCTTCACATCTCTGGGTTTTACTTTTTCCCCGCAAACATTAACACCATAATCTCCCGGGTCCTCTCTGGTAAGTCTTGCCAGCAAGTCACCTGCTTTTACATGATTCATGGTATTTAAATTAAAAAAGTCGACACTGCCGTCTTCATTTAAAGTAGGTCGCGCTTTTAAGTCCGTTTTAAAAAAATATTCAATGGACGCATCGGTACCATGACGTACCGGCTGGCCCACTGCCATAACAATATCTGTACAATAAATTCGTTTTTGCAAAAACGAATCAACCACATCACTATCAATTCCAAAGTTTACGCCTGCAGTATGCATATCTGCATAAATATCATCTTTTTCCAGTTTAAATCCCTGAACGGAAGGGGGATAGAAACGTACACTGGCTTCCATTTTATTCGGTGCGATAGTTACAACCATCATCTCACGTTCCTGATAACGTTTGACGGCATCCAATTGAAACACACCCTTATCCGTAATGGATTGCACCTTACGGTTCAGGTCTGTAAGTTCATAACCGATTCCTTTCTTTTGCAGATAATCCGCTAATTCATTAATATTAACGGGTGCTCCGCCATCTGTGGCCGCATAAATCCGAAGAAAAGTTCCTTCCGGACGCAGATCCAACTGAAAAAATCCGTTCATTCAAATTCCTCCGCTAGAATCCCGACAACACACCAATATACTTACCCATTTTTTCTTTCATTTTTTGAAGTCCCTTGGTATGTAACTGTAAAACTCTTGATTCCAAAACCTCTAACACATTACTGATTTCTTTTAAGGTTAATTCCTCATAATAATATAAAAGTATAACTTTGCGCTCCTTCTCGGTAAGAAGTTCCATGGCCTCCATAAGCATTTCTTTCATTTCAGCCTGTTCCATTACCTTTTCGGGAGCATCAAAATGTCTGGACACATTCGCTTTTTCATTGGAAATATCAGTCCCCATCTCCAAATATTCATTCAATGAAACAACGTTCGTAACCTTCATTTGAGACTGCCATTCACAATATTCATCATCACTGATACCCAGTGCAGCAGCAATTTCACCATCGGTAGCGGGTCTTCCCATCGTGCTCTCAATTTCCTTCATTGCCGCATCAATCTGGCGCTGACGTTGACGCACGGTTCTGGGAATCCAGTCCATTTTACGAATTTGGTCCAAAATCGCCCCACGGATACGAAGACTTGCATAAGTCTCAAATTTGACTTCTTTTCTGGAGTCAAACTTATCAATTGCATCAATAAGCCCAAAAATACCGTAACTTACAAGATCTTCATACTCTACATTATAGCCAAGATACATACTAAGACGTCCGGCTACCACCTTAACCAGAGGCGCATATTCTAATATGATTTTTTCTCTGACTTCGGATGATTTTGTACGCTGGTAATCATCCCAAAGTCTCTTCTTTCCTAATTCATCCATATAACGTCTCCCGACAAATTATTGCCATATTTCCCCATGTTTACTTCTTTTGACCGGCACTCTCTTCTTCCGACTCAGCCGGTTGTGATTCTAAAGATTCTTCTTCAGTCTCTTCCTCCTCTTTCGGAATCGGAGGACAATCCATAATGATTTTCATTGCAATCACACCCAGTACATAAAAAATAACCAAAACCAAAAGAAGAATCACTAACATTAACAACGTATCCACATTCAGCGCATACAAAGTAATGCTGGTAATTGCACCTGCAAGAAGTGTTACAAAAGCAGGTAATAATCTGATCTTTTTCATACTTCTGCACCTTCTTTAAATAATCACTTCTTCTTTGCCAACAGAACGAATTACAAATTCACCGCTTTCCGGACTAAAAATTACGGTTCGACCATAATTTTTACCCGTATCTTCAGCCAAAATAGGAATATTTAATTCCTTCAACTTTGCTTTACTTGCTTCAACATTCTGCTCTCCCACACGTACCATATCAGACTTGTTCTGAAATGCAAACATCTGGGCTCCACCGGCAATTTTGGCGACCATACGACTACGTGATGCGCCCTGCAATACCATAAGACGAACCAATTCCTCAATGCCGGTATCAGCAAATTTATAAATATTGGAATTATTTTTAATTGTTTTACTATTTGGCAGCATGACATGTGCTAATCCACCGATTTGGGTGATTGGATCCCGGATAGCGACTCCCACACAGGAACCAAGTCCCAAAGTAGTAAGTTTATCCGGACTCTTACATACACTCAAATCTGCCATGCCGACTTTTATTGTCTGACTCATAAACAACCTTTCAGCAAAGCTACATGCCAAGCGAACCTAAAATTTTATCATAAGAATCCAAATCAGGTACCAGAATAAAATATCCGTCTAACCCTTCAAAAAACTGTGTCTGAATTAATAAAAGTTTATCTCCCATTGTTCCAAACTCAATTGCCGGCACACTTAAAATCGCACCTGCCATATCAATACTCAAAGCCGGAACCGACGGGTAAATTACTAATTGTGTCAACATAGACAACGAATTCAAATATGAGGCTGTAATAATATTACCAATCTCTTTTAACGCAGACTGCTCCATTTCACTCAATTCTTCACCGACAGTTTCCATGCCCATCAGTTTCGCAATTAACTTTCTGGCAGATTCCTTGTTTAAAAGAAATAAGATACTTCCTGTAATATCACCTTCAACCATAAGGTAAATACCGGCCATAATCTGCTCTTCGCCGCCCATAATGGTGCCTACTTCCGTAAACTCCAAAAGACGAACCTGAGGAACGGCCATATCAACCTTACAGCCAAGCATTTGCGCCAGAGCCGTTGTGGCATTTCCGGCGCCAATGTTGCCTATTTCTCTTAATACATCATAAAATTCCTGATTTAAATTATCCAGATCAATTCGGGACATAGGATTACGCCTCCGTTAATTCTTTTCCGCAACTACTTCATTCAAATCCAAAAGTGAAATTAAATTATCGCCTTCCTTTCCTACACCTAAAAGGAAATTCTGTGTAGGCTCTGAAGGATCACGATATACTTTTTCCACCAAATCATTCTGAAGAGTAATTACTTCTCTTACTTCATCCACAATAAGACCAACATAATTACCATCCATTTTAATGATGATAATACGGAATTTCTTGGTCTCTTCCACTTCATTCATTCCCATTTTTAAACGTAAACTAAATACGGGAATAACTTCACCACGAAGATTAATTACACCTTTAATATAGGCAGGAACTTTGGGAACGCGGGTAATATGCTGCATTCTTACGATATTGTCTATGTATTTGATATCAATACCGTACATTTCCTCACCCATTTTAATTTTGATATATTGAGTTGTCTCTTTTACCAAAGCGATTTCGTCCATATTTTACCTCTTTCTACTGTTTTACAGTTTAAAACATACAGTGTGTCAAATTAAATCAATGCATTTGCATCCAAAATCAATGCCACTTCACCATCACCTAAAATGGTTGCGCCGCTGATTAACTTGCACTTACCGATGAATTTACCCATAGACTTAATAACAATTTCCATCTGTCCAAGTAAATCATCAATTACAAGACCTGCGAAACGGTCACCTTTCTTCGCAATCAGAACAGTCATTTCGTCTTCCGGATTGCGTGTACTCTGAACATCAAGTACCTGATCTAATCTGACAAGAGGAATAACCTTGCCTCTCAAATGAATCACTTCTTTGCCCTGTACCGTCTTGACTTCAGAAGGCATAATACTCTCAATCGTCTGAACAGTACCAAGGGAAATCGCATACTTTTCACCACCTACAACAACCATAAGTGCCTGAATAATTGCCAATGTTAAAGGCAGACGTACGATAAATGTACTACCTTCGCCAAGTTTGGTTCTGGTTTCAATTTCACCGCTTAATGCTTCAATTTTACTCTTAACAACGTCAAGACCAACACCACGACCTGATACGTCGGATACCTGTTTTGCAGTAGAGAAACTGGGAAGGAATAACAAATCTATGATATCCTTGTCTGCCATGGTTTCTGCCTGTTCCGGTGTAATGGTTCCGCGTTCAATCGCCTTATTCTTAACTGCTTCCACATCAATACCGTTACCGTCATCACCAACTTCAATAACAACGTTATTACCGTCCTGATAAGCATTCAAGAAAATAGAACCAACCTCGGATTTGCCGCGAGCTTTACGTACTTCAGCACTTTCCAAACCATGATCTGCAGAGTTACGAAGCAAATGCATCAAAGGATCACCGATTTCATCCACTACAGTACGGTCAAGTTCTGTTTCTTCACCTGTCATATAAAGTTCCATCTTCTTATCCAATTTCTTGGAAAGGTCACGAATCATTCTGGGGAACTTACTTACTACACTTTCGATGGGAACCATTCGAACCTTCATTACGGACTCGTGAAGGTTTGTGGTTACGCTCTCTAAGTATTCAATCTGTTCATTAAATGCCATATTTGCAGTACCGACTTCGTTGGCAGCCACACTGACAAGGGAATTCTTGGAAATGATAAGTTCACTTACAAGATTCATTAAAACATCGAGTTTTTCAATATCAACACGTACGGTACGGGTAGCAACCGGCTTACCAACTGCTTTCTTTTCTCCTGCTTTAGCAGGTGCAGCCGTTTTCTCTTCCTTAACTGCAACTTTTGTATCAGCCTTCTTGGCAACTGCAGTAGTTTTAGCAGGTTCTGCCGCTTCCAACTTAATCTCTTCACCAATAGCATCTTCAATTTCAGATACATATTTAATCGCATCAATTACTTTCTGCAACGGATGTTCTGATAAAAAGATAATACTAAAATCATTCTCAAATCTCTCATCTTCAATATCCTGTGCAGAGGGAACAGATACAATTACATCGCCCAATTCTTCCAACGCCTTAAATACAAGAAAGGCTCTTGCCGCTTTCAGAATACAAGTTTCCTGTACATACACACTGATGCCGTATGCATGAATATTTTCTTTTGCCGCTTCTTCAATTACATGACGCTCCACATCACCAATCTTGATATCACGCCATTTCTCTTTCTTAGAACCGCTTGCCGCAGGTGCTTCTTCTTTCACTTCTGCTTTAGGCTCTTCCTTGGCAGCAACTGCACCACCTTTGGTTTCAAGAATAACATTCAAAGCTTTAATTAAATGCTCATTATCATTGGTACCCTCATCCGCATTCTCCTGAATGGATGCAAGGTACTCTTCCAATGCATCCAAACACTGGAATAAAATATCAATCATATCCGCATTTACTTTAATCGCACCATTACGCACTTCCGAGAAAACATTCTCCATATCATGAGTCAAAGTCTGCATTCTCTTATAGCCCATAGTACCTGCCATACCTTTTAAGGAATGCGCCGCACGGAAAATTTCATTTACGGTATCCATATTCTCCGCATCCTGCTCCAATGCCAGAATCTGAGTATTCAAATTCTGAAGGTGTTCACGTGTCTCATCAATAAAAATGTCTAAATACTGGCTTACGTCCATCTCTTATACCCCCACATTTAATGTTATTTCACTTGCTATGTATTTTAAGTCAACCGCTTTATGTTTCATTTTGTGCTTAACAATACTGCCAGGCATACCGAATACCACACAACTTTCTTCGTTCTGAATGATAATTCTGCACTTTTTTTCTTTTGCAAGATTTAAAATTCCGGCAGTACCGTCGGCCCCCATCCCGGTCATAACCACACATATGATTTCATCATATCCGCATTTTGCCAAAGACTCGTACATATAATCTGCACAAGGTCTGACTCCTTCGCGATAGGGTTCTTCATGTAAATGTATCTTATGTTCATTACCGACTTTAATCACTTCCATATGCCATCCTGCCTTTGCAAGATAAACGCATCCGTTCTGAACAATATCGCCTTCTTCCGCTTCTCTTACAGGTAACTCACATACCGAATTCAAACGTTCTGCCAAAGTCTGTGTAAATCCGCACGGCATATGCTGTACAATCAGCACCGGTGCATTTAATTCCTTCGGTAATTTCGGTATTACTTCAAGTAAAGCTCTTGGACCACCCGTAGAACATGCTATGGCAACAATTTTGCCTGTTTTTCCGGTTATTTTATAATTATGTGTTGTGATAGGTCATCCACCTCTTCTTAGGTTACTAAATGGCGTATCAAAATATATTCATACTTATCACCCATTTTAACGTTGTTATTATAACACACTCTCTTCTTCACATGCGTGCATAGTAACATTATATGTCATATTTTATCATTTTTTCTTCAAAAATAAAAGATATTTATGCGAAATTACTAAAAATATGATTTTTATATCTTTTTTAATTATTCCAAACACAAACAAAGTTCTGTTGAATAAAATAAAACAAAGTCAAAAACTGCCGTTATGGCGGAAAGGACATTATGTTTGAGTTTAATCCTTTTGAAGAAAAACCTATGCCCATAGAGAAAACGTTTATGGATTGGAAGATGATGAATCCAAAATCCTATAACAAACAGGAAACCGACCCTTATACGAAAACTCGTATCATTCTGATGAATGGTACCGAATTTGAAGCACAATGGTTTTCACGTAACTTCTCCAGACATTGTAATAATAATGATATACGTCGCGAATTAGCAATTGTTCGCCGTATTGAACAGCAACAGCAAAAACGCATTGCCAATTTACGTCCCCGAAACGAAACCATTCTCGAAACCACAATCGGTTACGAACAACTGGCAGTGGATTTAACTGCTGCACTTGCCAAAATGGAATATGATTGTAATGTAAAAAATGCATTGAACTTTGCGCTTTTGGAAGACTTTGATCATTTATATCGCTATTCCAATCTTTTAGACTATGAATATGGTACCGATCCCCAAAAATTAGTAGGCGGTTATACGGAAATTATGCCTGCAAGACCTACCATTGCGGAGCACAGACATCCTGTAGATTCTATTTTTAAACAGGTGTCCAATTGCAATTCCAAGTTGCAAACACTGTTGAATATTAATATTATCACTGCAGCCGAACAACAAACCATGAATTACTATATGAACGTAGCACCTCTGTACTGTAACTCCGATTTAGGCCGCAGACTGTATACCGAAATCGGTATGATCGAAGAAGAACATGTATCCCAATACGAAAGTCTCAAAGATACCAGTGCAACCTGGTTAGAAGATCTTTTACTTCATGAATATACAGAATGCTATTTATACTACTCCTGTATGATGACAGAATGCGACCGTTATATCAAACGCATTTGGGAAGAATGCCTGATTCAGGAAATCGCTCATCTCCACAAAGCAAAAGAACTGCTTTGGAAATACGAAAAAAAAGAATGGCAACAGATTATTCCTTGCGGAACCTTCCCCTCTATTTTAAAATTAGGTTCAAATATTGAATATGTACGCAACATCATTGCTACTACCACCGGTAACACTCAGCGTTTGGAATATGTCATTCCTTTTAACGAATTAAAGGACTGCGATCCGTTCTTTTACTATCAGAGTATTGTAAATAATGATGTACAAAACGTAGCAAGTCATGAGGTCATTACAAAATATATACTAAACAAAGGCCATGATTATCGTTATGAAGTTGCCAAACATCCCATTTGCATTTTGAGAGACCGCACATGTGACAACACTTCCATTGCACGCATCAAAGATGCAACCCCGGATTCCATTTCTATTTGCGGTACTACCGAATCAAATTGTAACTGTACGTCCGAAACATGCGACGGGACAATAACATGGTAATTCATTTCGTTTAAAATAGTCTTAAGTCATAAAACAAAAAGAGACTTGTATCATTTCGAAACATCTTCATCTGATACAAGTCTCATCTTTCTGTATATTTGTATATTATAAATTCTTATATACAATTTAACTCTCTTTTTGTCTTTTTTTACGTTCTTCTTCAAAGATATATCGTATAATATCTTCACGTTCTCTTGGACTGATATGTGTAAACATTACTCTTTGTTCATACTGCCCCGGATTATTCGGCAAACGCTTACAACTTAAAAGTTTTCCTGCAACACAAAGTCTGCGATTACCGCCTTCTCTACGAAGTACATAATTACAAACAACCGTGGTTTTCGGTTCAAAAGGTGTAGTCGACGTAAAACGCAATCCACCACCACTGATATCAAGAATTACCGCTTTATTTCCTGTAACATCATCCTCCGCAATAAATTCTCCCTCTTGGTCAAGTCTGCGTTTTTCATCTGCTGTCAAGTCCCTCACTTCCATATCCATCACACAAGGAAAACGATAAAACTCCCTGCGCTGATATTTCTGCAATGAACTTGTCAATTTCATTTCAAGCAAATACAAATTGCCGTCTTTATAACGATTCTTAACTTTTGCATCGCACTGAAACAAACCCCTTGAAGTGAAGAAATGCAAATTATATTCACCATTCACGGGAAGAAGCACCAGTTTGGTCTGTTCAATCGGCATAAGAATCTCAAGTTTATCATCCCCAATAACATCTACCACCTTAGACTCATAAATCTTCTTTTCTGAAATGTCATTACGGATAACATGCTCTTTCGCCAACAATTCAACTCTTGCACCGGGCGCTATGAATTTGGATAACAAAAATTCCTGTTCAATCATGTAGTCTTTTTACCGGCTACGATATGTGAGAAAAATGCAGCCATACCCCTTTTTTGTATTTTTTGATTCACTTCTTTATTCATCAAAATCGATGCAATATTCTCATATGCAATCGCCGATTTTGCTTTTGGACTTTCCAAAGATACAGGCATCTGCTGCATAACAGCATTTGAAAGCGCCTGATCCTGTGGAATGCACCCTAAATACTCAAGTGTAAGACTTAAATACTTGGATACAACCGCATTTAACTTATTAAAAAGTGTTCTTCCTTCCTGTTCGGAAGATACCCTGTTTGAAATCACTTTTATTTGAGAATGTTCATTAGAAAATCTGGGGTGCCTGTTTAATGCTTTTAACAAGGAATAAGCATCTGTAATGGACGTAGGTTCCGGCGTGGTTACCAGAAGAATTTCTCCGCTGGCAACAAGGAACTCCAACACTGCATCGGAAATTCCGGCTCCGGTATCAATAATAATCACATCCGCCATAGCATCCAACTGCGCAAGATTTTTGATAATATATGTAAGATAATCTCGACTCAAATCGGACATACCCACAATTCCGGAACCGCCACTGATAAATCCAACTTCTCCCGGTCCCCAGGTAATAATCTCGCTCATATTCATACCCTTATAAATCAAGTCATAAAGGCTATGTTTCGGCACTGCACCAAACATAATCTCAATATTTGCCAAGCCAAAATCCGCATCAAGAATAATGACCTTCTGCCCCATTTTTCGGAACTGAACTGCCAGATTGATTGCTGTATTTGATTTACCAACACCGCCTTTTCCGCTGGTTACGGTAATGACTCTTGCCAAAGGTCTCTGTTGGTTTGCCTTAATAATATTTCGTAACTGTTGAGCCTGGTCCATATGTCCCTCTGCTTTCTTATCTACTTGCCGCCCAATAACTTCTTAACGGTACTCTGTGCATTAAAAGTTTCAATATCGTCCGGAACATTCTGCCCACAAGTTATATAAGACATAGGCGCTCCCGTGTATATTTTCATATTTAACAAATTACCGTATTCCGATGTTTCATCCAACTTGGTAAAAATCATTTTGTAGTCAAACAACTTTTTATACTTATCTGCAATACTGCGCAAATCTTTGTATTTAGTTGTCGCCGATACTACAAGATAAATTTCCTGTTCAGCCTTTCCCTTTGCAAAATTCACAAAATCAGCCATATCATCTCTTTGTTTTTCATTATTCTGAGAATGGCCGGCTGTATCCACCAATATGTAATCATAGTTTGCAAAATCACTGATAGCCTCACCGATTTCTTCCGGAGTATAAATCACGCGAAAAGGAACTTCTAAAATATTAGCATACGTTCTCAATTGTTCCGATGCTGCTATACGATAAGTATCCGCTGTCAAAAGTGCTAATTTCTTCTTCTCTTCTACTACAAATTTAGATGCTATCTTTGCAATGGTGGTTGTTTTACCCACTCCTGTAGTTCCTACAAAAAATACAACTTTAGGACCTTCTTTTGCAGATTCAATACATTCTGCTTTACCAAATCTGAGAATCATACGCTGGTATATATTAGACAAAATATGTTCCATCGGCATATTAGGTTTTAACATTTTATCCACTTCATCCAATATGGAATCTGCATACTTAACATCCACTTCGTTTTCAAGTAATGTTTCACGAATCAGGGAAAGCACAGCTTTTGTCTTATCCGGCTCCATGTCTTCCGCTTTTGATTCCTTATTCTCTTTACTCTCTTTTACTTTTACTTCTTCTTTTTCCTCTGACACAGCAATATCTTCACGTCTTTGAATTTGTTGCTCCAAGAGAGAATGAAGGCTGTCAAGTTTCTCTTCCAACAAACGCTCTTCCGTTTTTATTGAAGTCTTCTTTTCGCTCCCTGCTGTAGTTTGTGTCGATAAATTTGTATGCGAAGAAGATAACGATACTGCCACATTATCTTTGTGCACAGTTACTTCACGCTCTTCCTCTTTTGCAACGGTAATTTCAACATATGCCTTTTTGAAAATTGCGGATAAACCTTTCGGCTTCACTGTCTTGACATTCATCAAAACAATGCCTTCTCCCAATTCTTTCTTAGCATTCTCCATTGCTTCTGCTTCAGTTTTCCCCTGATATTTTTTAATTATCATGCTACTGTCACCATCCCAACAGATTGTAATTCAACATCAGATTCAATTTCGTTATAAGAAACAACAATCAGATCCTTAAAATAATCTTCCGATAACTTTTTAAAATACATACGTACAATCGGCGACGTCAGAACAATCGGCATCTTGCCCAATCGTTCCAGTTTTTCTGTTTCCGTTTCCACACTGTTCATAATCTTCTTGGTTTTCTCCGGATCCAGAGTCAAATATGCCCCCTGCTCCGTCTGTTTTACACTTCCCATAATTTCCTGTTCAATCTTAGGATCCAATGTCACAACACTTGTGGTTTCATTGGCAGGAAAATACTTGCCGGAAATAGCTCTTTTTAAACTTTGTCTTACATATTCGGTTAAAATATCCGTATCTCGCGTCGTTGTCGCATGATCTGCCAATGTTTCAAAAATAGTAAGCAAATCTCGAATAGAAATACCTTCTCTTAACAAATTCTGCAATACTTTTTGCACTTCTCCGAGACCCAAAAGTTTCGGTGTGAGTTCATCAATCAGCACAGGATTACTTTCCTTAAGGTTATCCACCAGATGCTGCACATCCTGTCTGGTAAGCAATTCAGCCAAGTGATGTCTGATTATTTCCGTTAAATGTGTTGCTATAATAGACGGCGGGTCAACAACGGTATATCCCGATGCTTCCGCACGTTCTCTCTGTCCTTCCGTAATCCACAATGCCGGCAAATGGAAAGACGGCTCAAAAGTAGGTATACCTGTTATTTCTTCCGTTACATATCCCGGATTCATTGCCATATAATGGTCAAAAAGGATTTCGCCTTCACTTACCTGTATACCTTTGATTTTAATAATATACTGATTCGGATTCAACTGAATATTATCGCGCAAACGAATAATCGGTACTACCGTACCCAATTCCAACGCAATCTGTCTACGAATCATTACGACACGGTCTAAAAGGTCACCGCCCTGATTTACATCAGCAAGCGGAATAATACCGTAACCAAATTCCAATTCGATAGGATCCACCTGCAAAAGTGAATTGACATTTTCCGGTTTTCGTATTTCAGAAGCAGCAACTTCTTCCTGATCCACTTCTTTTTCAATACCGGCAGTTTCCAGTGAATTGGCCATCAAACGTCCGGTAATGATAAAAAGAGCTCCGAATCCCACATAAAGAAGCAGATTAAGGGGAGTTAAAATACCCAACGCCATAACGGTAGCACCCACCAGATACATTACCTTCGGCACACCAAATAACTGTTTTACCAGAACATTACCAAAGTCCGCATCCTTAGAACCCTTGGTAACCAAAATACCGGTAGCAAGCGAAATCATCAACGAAGGAATCTGGCTAACCAAACCATCACCGATGGTTAAAATAGTATAATGCTCCAACGCACTCATGATATCCATTCCCTGCATCAACATACCGGTCAAAATACCACCAACAATATTAACTACCGTAATAATCAATCCTGCGGTAGCATCTCCTTTTACATACTTAACCGCACCATCCATGGAACCGAAGAAACTGGCTTCTTCCTGAATTTTATCACGTCTGACCTTGGCCTCTTCGTCCGTAATGGCGCCTGTATTCAAATCGGCATCAATCGCCATCTGTTTACCGGGCATAGCATCCAATGTAAAACGTGCAGTTACTTCAGCCACACGTTCCGAACCCTTGTTAATAACCATAAACTGCACAAGGATCAGAATAATAAAGATAACCACACCGATTACTAAATTACCACTACCGACAAAACTACCGAACGTTGATACTACGTTACCTGCCTCTCCCGTTGACAAAATCAATCGTGTGGAGGATACGTTTAACGCAATACGAAATATGGTTGTAAAAAGCAAAATTGTGGGAAAGAAAGACATATCCAGCACTTCTTTTGCAAACATACATCCAAACAAAATCACAAAAGATGTAGCAATATTAAGAGTCATCAAAACATCCAGCAAAAAACTGTTCAAAGGTACAATCAACATGACAATCGCAGCCAGCAAATATAACGCTACACCAATATCCGCTTTTTTCACGTATTGCACCTCCTTTTTACCATTTTACTGTACATCTTACATACTCAAACAAATCCGGTATACACCAAGTATTAGTTTGTAAACTTATATCTTACCCTGCATTTTATAAACCATAGCCAAAATATCCGCTACTGCTTTATATAATTCCGGCGGAATTACAGAACCAAGTTCTACATTATAATACAGCATTCGAGCCAAAGGTTTGTTCTCAACAATTTCAACTTTGTTTTCCTTTGCAACCTCTTTGATTTTGGCCGCCAAATGGTCACTTCCCTTTGCCACCACATAAGGCGCATCGTATAAATCAGCGTCATACTTAATTGCAACGGCAAAATGAGTAGGGTTTGTAATAACAACATCTGCTTTGGGCAAGTCTTGCATCATTCTTCGTTGAGAAGCCTGTCGCATTCTCTGACGAATCTTACCTTTTATGGCAGGATCACCTTCCGCCTGCTTATATTCGTCTTTTACTTCCTGTTTGGTCATCTTCATATCTTCATTGAATTTCCATTTCTGGTACAACAAATCCGCAAAAGCAATAATCAGGTAAACCAACGAAATCTTAATTCCCAAATTAATTACAATATCTCCCATCAACGCAATTGCCTGTTCAATGGGCATATCATATAAAACAAACAAATCTTTCCATTCATTCTTTAAAGAAGAATAAACAACCCAAATAATTAAACCAATTTTTAAAACAGATTTCAAAAATTCCACCAACGAATTTAGAGAAAAAATCTTTTTAAATCCGTTAATCGGATTCATCTTACTCAGTTTAGGTTGCAACGGCTTGGATGTGGGTACCCATTTCACCTGAAAAACTTCTACAACCACGCCTGCAATCATTGAGACGCCCATAAAAGGAACCATCATAATCAGCAGTTTAAACATTGTTTGACGAAATAAAATAGAAAAATCATGAATCGAAATTTGTCCTGCAACCAAACTTGTAAAATCGGGAATTTTATTATAAATCAGGGAAAACATCTCCATAAACTGCGTTCCCAACATACCAACCATCAATTTTAACATTACAAACATCAGAAGAAGTCCGATACCAAGACCAATTTCCTTACTCTTAGCTACCTGACCTTCTTTTCTGGCGTCCTGTAATTTTTTGGGTGTGGCCTGCTCGGTTTTTTCACCGCCCGGCCCTTCTTTGGCAAATAACTGTAAATCATAGGAAAGCATTACATCATTCCCTCCACAAATGCCACTACCATTCTTTTCATCTGGGTAAAAATCAGATTGGACGCATCCGGAAGCATTCCCACCGTCAAAAACAAAACCGTCAAGCCGGTTAATACTTTTAACTGGATACCTACCGCAAACATATTCATCTGCGGAGCAACCTTGGCCAAAACACCTAAAATTGCATTTAAAAGCATAACGGTACAAAACACCGGAAGACATATCCGCATTCCGATAATCATATAATCTCCCAAAAATTGTATAAAAGAGGCTAATAATCCATCAAAATCAAACTGCACCCCGCCTACCGGAATTAAAATAAATGTCTCTGCGATGGCACTGATAAAATACTGATACATTCCGGTTACCAGCATCAAGAGCATTACAAGATTCTGATAATATATACCGGTTAGTGTTGCATTCTGCCTTGTAATCGGATCAAACTGGCTGGCCATGGCAAATCCCATTTCCATATCCACAATTTGTCCGGCAAACAACACAATACTGGTACATAAATTGGCTCCCAAACCTATAATCAAACCCGCTCCTGCCTCTTTTAATATTACGGTAGCCATATCCCAAACCGTATCAAACACGGGATACACATGCGGCTCCGTCATATAATAAATCAGAATGGAGATAAAAAAGCCGACACCGATTCTGACTCTGGCGGGTGTATTCTGCATAGAGAAAAAAGGGGCAATAAAAATAAAACATGTTACCCTTGTCATTATCAATAAAAAATATTCCAGTTCTTCTATAGGAAACGAAAAATCTATCATAGCACTACCTTACATACAAACTGAAATTCGACCACAGATTCTCCATATATGTAACGATTGTTTCAAGCATCCATCCGCCAAGTAACATCAACCCCAAAAAAATCCCTATTATTTTGGGTACAAATGTCATAGTCTGTTCCTGAATGGAAGTAACCGTCTGGAAAATACTGATAATCAGACCTACAATCAATGACACTAACAGGATGGGAGCCGATACTTTAATAATCAAAAACAATGCTTCACTGGCAATTGTAACTACATCACTTATTTGCATCTGCCCATCCTCCCTTCTTTCTCTCTTCTTATTCTTTTCGTCAGGTTTTGTGCCTGTCAGTCATCTTTCCCTGTCGGTATTTTCCCTGACAGTATTATCGCCTGTCAGTCATCCTTCACTCCGTATTACCGGCAGGCATTATCAGTTAAAGGTTTTTATCAGGTTAATGATGATTAGATTCCAACCATCCGCCAATACAAACAACAATATTTTAAAGGGTAATGACACCGTCGTCGGCGGCAGCATCATCATACCCATACTCATCAGGGCCGAAGCAACTACCATATCAATTACGATAAAGGGTATGTATATGACAAAACCGATAATAAAGGCCTGTCTCAGTTCACTGATGATAAAACTTGGAATCAGTACTGATGTAGGAATGCCTGCAAGGGTGCCGTCCCACTCCTGTCCACTGATATCCATAAACATTACAAC
>JAZNLG010000238.1:0-9511 GCA_045578965.1 Lachnospiraceae bacterium
CTTACGTTGCATCGCGGTTAATAAAGCATTATGTATCTCTACGACTGATTTTATCTAATTTGCATAAAAATAATGCATATTCTACAACGAAAAGTTTCTTATTTTGTCTATTTTATACAAATATTTTTAGAAAAACAAATAACATTATAGACACTGTTTTTGACGCCGTATATGATATACCTAACAAGCAAAAACGTTTTTGAAAAAGATATGAAACAAGGAGAAATAAATAATGAAAAAGAAAGTTTTACCTGTAATTATGGCAATGTGTTTATTGGCAGGCATTCTTGTAGGATGCGGTCAGACAGAGGATACAGTAAATGATGTTAATACATCGGTAGAAGTGGAAGCGTCTGTGGAAGATGGCAATGTGGAAACATCCGTGGAGAATAGTGATGTATCTACGGAAGTCGAAGAAAACGAAGCGGTTTCAGAAACTGAACAGGAAGTAAATGATGATGCAGCACAAATCTGCAGTCGTTGTCAACGTGAAGTAGTATGCGGAACATATGAAGTGGATGGCGAAGTTTTTATACTCTGTGATAGTTGTTTTAGTGAATTTGCTTATGAATATGATTACACATCAATCTGCGGACTTTGCGAGAACGAAAAGGTTTGCGGTCACTATGAAGTAGATGGTTCGGTATACGTTGTATGTGACGATTGCTATGAAGAATTTGCTTATGCAATGCAGATTCCCGAAATGTGTGATTTGTGCCGTGAACTTGTGGTTTGTTCCGATTATGAAGTGGACGGTATGGTTTGGATAATTTGTCATGACTGCTATGGCGAATTTGCATATGCTAATAATGTTTTAAGTTATTGTTCTCAGTGTGCTGAAGAGAAAATCTGCGGTCACTATATGGTAGATGATTTGCCTTATTCGGTTTGTGACGATTGTTATGCGTCATTTGCTGAAGCTAACGGCTTACCGCAGCATTAATTACCCAGCACTATGATCGCGGGAAATGCATGACGAAAAATAAAGATGCCCCGAGGAAACCTTGGTGTTTTCTTGGGGCTGAATTTGTTTTTCGGAACATAGGGCGACAGCCCCCGGAACTTTTGTTGGTAACCGCAAAATGTTATAAAACCGCTTGGAAGTGTGAGTTTGGTTTAAATCGATTGTGTAGTTAAGATAAAAAGTATATAATATCAATAAAGGGGGATGTTTTATGGCAGATTTTAAATTCGCAGATGCTGTAGTGGATGGCAAAAAAATGTCGGAGTGGTTAAAGTCGGACGAAGGATTGGTGGATTACTCCAAATGTGGGTTTGGGAAAAATGTGAGTAACAAGGAAAACATTGGAATTTATGATTTGGGAGAGTTCGAATATGACCCGGGAGTAGGTGAAACGCGTTATTGTAATGGGGTTGATCTGGCGCGTGTGGCAGGATGTATCGAATATGGTGAGCCGTATTACGGAATGTCGCCGATTACGGCGCTTGACGGTGATGATTATGTACGAATCTTTTATAATTCATTCCGGGATATAACCATTAAGGATTTTGTGCTTTATTTCTTTAGAATTTTGGATGGCGATATTTACGTAAGCGAGACCAACTACCACGTTTTTGTAAAAGGGCGATTTTATGAGGAAGAAGAATGGCATGCTGCGGTGGATGAGTTATATTCGCGACAGTGTTAATCACCGGAAGAATTAAAACTTAAGTGAAAAGAGGCAAGTAAGGAGGGGTAAAAATACCCTCCTTTTTATATTCTGTGATTGCACTTCCACTTCCTAAATGTTATGATAGACCTAGGGTTTTTATTGGGGTAAAAATTATATAACAAGGGGGATACTTTTATGAAGGTTGCAGTATTAAGCGCATCGCCGAAGCAGCAGCTTAGTTTGACGTTGCAAATTGTAAGAACACTGCAAAAAATGTGTAAGGATGATGAATTCGACATCTGCTTTCTTAAGAAGGTGGATGATTGTTCCGAGTTCGAGGCGAAGGCCAAAGATGCGGATTTGGTTTTGATTTTGTCATCGTTATACCACTTTAACACGCATGGTCAGTTAATGCGTTATTTGAAAGGGCTTCATCTGCCGGAGAACAAGCCTTTTACGTATATCACATCTTCCGGCGGCAATATGGACGTTCCCGCACACAATTATTTAAGATCTTACGCAAGACAGAACGGCTTAAAATGGATTCGAAGTCTTAGTATGTTGGACGAAGATGTTTTGGCAGAGCACGGTAGAGAAGAAGTCTATCGTTGGTTCCAGTACGTCAAAGATATGGTTATGAACAAACCGCTTGAAGCGCAAAGCCTGAAGGATACCAGGGTGTCTGTTTTGGACTGTGGTGATGAGGCGCAAGAAACCGAGGCACAGGCTTTGGCGATTGCAAAGAAGTACGAAGCATTAGGCGCGAAGGTTACCGTTTATAACCTGCGTGAAAAGAATATCAAAGGTTGCATTGCATGCTTTGGCTGTTACACCAACAATAAGTGTGTTATCAAGGATGATTTCGAAGCGTTAGCGGATGAAATTTACCAAAATTCTGAAATGATTATCACGGTCAGCGGAATTAACTATAATCAGTTTAGTACAAATTATAAATATTTCTTAGACCGCCATGTAAAATTCGGTCGCTACGGACAGGATTATGAACATACCAAAGCATATGTGTATTGTGGCGAGATGGATCCCATGGATTTGGCTGAATTGGAGCAGCACACTCTGGTTGTGGACAGTTTAGGTCACGATGTGTTTGTAGGCATGTATGCCGGCACCGATGAGGGTATCGCTCAGTTGATTCAGGAGTCTGCGTATGCTTGCATAAATGACTTGTATCCGCAGAGAAATACATATACCTATGGCTTGAGTCTGCAGTTTGCAAATCTCGCATACAGACTTCAGAATATGACGCCAAACGATTATGAATATTTTAAGGCAAAAGGTTATTATCAGATGCCTCAGGTGCTGAATCAGGTAAGACCGATTTCGAATCTTGAGGAAGGACGTATGTCCTGCCAGATGAGACTGATGGCCTTTGAAGATATGTTATCGAAGTTGGATGGTCCGCCTAATATGACAAAGAGAGGAGAGCGTTCGAAATTTTTCAAAATGATTGGGGCAGACTTGTCTAAGAACGATTCGGAGAAGCCGAAAAAAGGTTTTTCTTTCTTTAAAAAGAATTAAGTATTGGGTAAAAATGAAACATAGTAAATTATCAATTGTATTAAAGAAAACGGAGGGTTACATACAATGATTGAAAAGAAAGTAGGAAGATATATCAGTCTTCGAATGGGTATTGCAATGAGTATTACAATGTCGGTAGTGGGTGCTTTATTAGGTGCTTTGACAGCCGTAAAGCAGAGCGGCGCGCCTTTTATCATGGCGTTCTTACCGTCTTTCCTGGTATCGCTGGTGATTACAATGATCCTTGCGATTGCCATCGGTTTTATCGTACCTATGAAGAAGGTAAATGACGGCATTGCAAAGACAACCAAGACCAAAGGTTTTGTGTTACATCTTTTACAGAGTTTGGTATCAGACTTGATTTATACACCTTTTATCGGACTTGTAATGGCATTTGTTTCAACTGCATTATTCGTAGTTCCCCGCAATCCCAGTATGCCTTTGGTTCCCGTTGCACTCGGAAGCTTTGCAAAGAGTCTTGTGCCGGAGTTTGTCATTGCGTTAATCGTAATTATGATTCTTGAACCGATTTTCCAGAAGGCTGCATTTAAGAAATACATCCCCAACTATGGCAAGGGTGTAGAAGGCGACGAAGATATCTAAAATTTTAATATAAAAATACAACCCCGTAGTCAAAATGCTATGTACCGGAATTCCGGACACTGAGCAAAAGGCTACGGGGTTTTTATGTTCAGCCATAGTGGCATGTGATTTTGTCAATTTTATGCATCATCTTCCGGCCACCTTGAACCGATAACGTGAAAATCTTCCTCTACATCATCGAAATATCCGATGTAAATGCCCTGCGTTACGCAAGGATGAATTTTTTTCTTGTATTCTTCGAACTGTTTAAGGCTCTGCTCATATAGTTCATTCAATTCACTTTGAAGATTTTCTGTGGACAGAGTGCCTGCAGGATACGTTTTCAAGGGCTCAAAATGTCCGCTGCAAAACTCCCAATAATCCCAATAAAAATAGCCGACTACCTCTTGTGTTTGGAGAATATGTTCCAGTTCATCTTTTTTTACCTTCACAATTTGTTTTGCCATGCTAATCCCACCCTTCGAATTGATTTAACAATAGTATAACGTACATAAGTGTTCTTGGCTATCAACGAATAGTTGAAAAAGTTTCCGCATAACAGATATTTTTAAAACGCTTCGGCGTGCTTTGTTCTTTACAGAAAATGTGAACGCAGATATAATAAATTTAATAGACAATATTTGATTTGTTTATTCGGTATGCAGTGTAAAAGTATCGGGGGAATTTATTATGTCAGAATTAAAACAGAGTTTATCGGAGTGTCAGAGAATCTGCGAAAAATATGAAGCGACTATTAGCGGATATGCGCCGGGCGGTTTGTATGTGGATTTTTGCGATGAAGCAATCAATATGGCTTTTTTGCTTGCGATTTGTGATGAAAATGTAGCGCCGGCAGAAATCAATTTGATTAACAATACGTTTGATAAAATGGTGAATTATGAGATGTTAATCAGACGCTACGGCGATGATTGCCTGACGGATGACAGTTTTTTGCATAACGTGCCCAAGACCATTCAGTTGATTGCCCGTGCTGAGAAGTCAGATATTTTAAGAGAGACAAATTATCTTTCCGATACATGGCGTTTGTATCAGTTTATGGAGCAGTTTGGTAATGTGCTCATCAACTGTAGCGGTGCCCGTTTGAAATATGCCGTAAAACTGATGGACTTCTTCTTAAACGGTATGAAGGAGTACATTTATGAAGTAGAGGCCAAAGAAGGCGTTACGGAACTGCCTAAAATTAAGGAACAGCGTCTGGAAGACAAAGCCACTTTATTTGCCCGCAGTGAAGAACCTTTTATCAAGGAAATCAATCAGGTCTTAAAAGAGATTGATGAACTTGTCGGCCTTGTGAATGTCAAAAAAGAAATTCATGATATGGTAAATCTTTTGATTGTGCAGAAGATTAGAGCGCAAAAAGGTTTTAAGACAACCAATATTTCCAGACATATGGTATTTACGGGAAATCCCGGTACAGGTAAAACAACCATAGCCCGTAAAATGTCGGATATTTTTAAATATTTGGATATTCTGGAGAAGGGGCATCTGGTGGAAGCAGACCGTTCTATGTTAGTATCGCCTGATATGGGTCAGACAGCAATTAACGTCCGCAAAATGGCCGAAGAGGCGATGGGAGGCGTTTTGTTTATTGATGAGGCCTATTCTCTTTCCAGCGAGATTGAAGGTGACTACGGCCAGGAAGCCATTGATACCCTTCTCAAAATTATGGAAGATGAGCGTGAACGTCTTGTGGTAATCGTAGCAGGATATAATGATTTGATGGAACAGTTTCTGGATTCTAACCCGGGTCTGCGTTCCAGATTCAGTAAGTTTATTCAGTTTGTGGATTATACGGAAGTGGAGTTATATCAGATTTTTGCCTTATATTGCAAACAGCAGGATTATATTCTGGCAGAGGGAACGGAAGCAGTTATTATGGATAAAATCCGTAATATGAAGGAAATTAACATGCAGCATTTTGCCAATGCCCGTACGATGCGTAATTATTTTGAAAAAGTTATTTCCAATCAGGCAAATCGTATGATTGAAGAATATGGTATGGGTGAGGATGAGAATGCGTTGATTACCATTACACTGAAGGATTTGTAAGCGGTAAAAGCAGGGCGGTTATACCTAAATCATAAGATATATTTAAAAATGTAGGTAAATATCATATTTTAAGCAATGTCAAATTCATAGAAAAATATATCAGAATGATGACATATAAAAGGTGCAGAAATTACAGTTTATGCACCTTTTTTCTTATATTTGACGGATAAGTATCTTGTTTATCTCTTTGGCAAATTTTATAATTATAATAGGGAAGCGGTGATTTATAAATTCATACCTCTTTATAAAGAAAGGGTGGTGAAATATGGGTTACATATTATGCAACGATAATTTTTATAAGTTTATGGATATTGTATCCGATTGCGAAATCGGTTTGGATAAGTTGGAAGATCGGATTGGAGAGGCGCTGATTTGTATACGGGAGGAATTGCATTTGGGCAAGGCGGCCATGATTATGGAAGTACGTCCCAATATGTACCAGCCTCACGGAAGAACCCTTTGTCATGATTTCTATACATATAAGAACGGCTATGAAGCAGAGGAATTACGGGAAAGTTATACCACCAGCAACAGTAGTGTGTTTCATATTATTTTTCATCCGGAGCCGGGGTATGTCTGGAATGAAGACGAGAAGAAAGCAGTTCGTGCGGTGTCCAACGTTATTTATGCATCCATGCGTCGTGCCCGTTTAAAAGAACTTGTGGAACGTGCAATGCTGACCGACAGTATGACGGCAGTAAGCAATGTGGCCGGAGTGAAACGTTTTATGGCTGAAAAGGAAGCAAAGAATCAGTTGGCAGCATATAATTGCGCCTTTATGAATATTAAGAATTTCAGGTATTATAATCAGAAGGTGGGATCAACTCAGGGGGATGAATTGCTCCGGTTATATGCGGCTAAAATCAGAGACTTTTTGCTGCCGGATGAAAGCATTGCCCGTATGGGTGGAGACAATTTCATTGTATTTGTCAAAAAGGAACGAATGGGTGCCTTTTTTGAGCGAATGAAAATGATTCCCATTCAGTTATGGATCAATAATCAACCACTTTCCTTGGAAGTGGAAACACGAATCGGTATTTGTGATATTGCGCCGGGGAATAATGTGGATGATGCTTTGAATTGTGCAGTCATTGCACTGGGATACGCACGTCAGCAGAATGTTAAAAATGTCGTTTGGTTTGAGAAGAAAATGCGTGATACGGATCTTTTGGAACAGGATATATCCGTAGCATTTCCGCTTGCGCTTAAGAATAAGGATATGGTGGTGTATTATCAGCCCAAAGTCAGTTTGAAAGATAATGCGTTGTGCGGATGTGAGGCATTAGTACGTTGGATACGTGACGGTCTTATGGTGCCGCCGATGGATTTTATCCCTGCGTTAGAAAAAGAAGGAACCATATGTGATTTGGATATGTATGTGTTTGAAACCGTATGTAAGGACATTCGCAGATGGTTGGATCATAAAATGAAACCGGTGCGGGTTTCGGTAAACTTCTCCAAGCAGCATTTTAAGGATGAGAGATTTGCGGAGCACATTCTGGATATTATTCACAGACAGGGAATTCCTGCAAGTTATCTTGAAATTGAATTGACAGAAGCCTCCGGTTTCGAGAATTTTGATAATTTTATCGCCTTCAATAAAATTATGAGGGATAACGGTATTGAAGTGTCCATTGATGATTTCGGCACCGGTTATTCGTCCCTGAATATTTTGAAAAAGATGGATGTGGATATTATTAAACTGGATAAAAGTTTTATTGATACCATTCGTAATGAAGACGAGCAGGATGAAGTTTTTATCAAAAACATTGTCAATATGATTAATGAACTTGGTATGCGTGTAGTTGCGGAAGGTGTGGAAACCGATGCACAGGTAGCATTTTTGAAAAAGATTGATTGCGCGGCGGTACAGGGCTATTATTATGACCGTCCTATGCCAAGAGATCGTTTCGAAGACCGCCTGATTGAGAAGAGAGTATATTAGGTTGGATGGGCAGAATGTACAATTAAAAACAACGACATTAAAAAAGCGGATGAGTGAATCATCCGCTTTTGTGATTGAAATATTATATTCTTTTTGTTTGTGATTATATATTCACAGAAGAAGTGCGTATTACATCTTAGATAATTCTTCCGTAGCAGGAATTACGCCAAGGAGAGCATCACGCATTTCATCATAGAGTGCATTCTTGTTGTTCTGGCAAGCACTGATTACGCCTACGCTGCTTGATACGTTGCCATAGCAGTTCTGTGTAGATTCGGTAAGTACGTTGATGCCTTCTACAGCCTGCTTAGACTGTGCAAGTGATGCAGTCAAATCTTCGCAGGAAGCGTCCATACTTGTAGCAAGAGTCTGTACCTTCTCTACGATAGAGTAAGCAGATGCAACATTTGCATTACTTGCTTCAAAAGCAGATTCTGAAGTCGCGATAGACTGGTTTAATCCCTGTGTATCCTTCTCAACGTTGTTAACGCTTTCTGCGATGTTTGCAGTCAGTTTCTTAATTTCATCCGAAAGAATACGAACCTGATCCGCAACGATAGCAAAACCTCTACCTGCTTCGCCGGCACGCGCTGCTTCAATGGAAGCATTTAAAGAAAGAAGGTTGGTTTGATTCGCAATATCGGTGATACCTTTCATACAATCTCTGATATCAGAAACAGATTTCTGTAAAGTAAGGAAGGTTTCATGCATTTCGTTAAAACTTGCTACTACCTGATCGGAACTTTCTTTTAAGTTAGTGATTTCACTCTTGGCATCTTCTACGGAATCAATAATGGCAACTTTGGCATCCTGAAAATTTAAAGCAGCCTCTGCTGTTTTTAATAATGCCGCCTGAGAGGTCTCTACCAAAGCATTCAATCCGTCTACCGAACTGCTGATTTCACCTAAATTATCACAAATACTTCCTAACTCACCGTTAATTACGGTTTCTTCCGATAACATTTCGTCATACTTATTGCCGATTAAGGTTGAGCCTTCCATAATGGGAGCAATTTTATCTTTGATTTCATCTAAGGGAATTGCCTGTACCGTGCTACTCTGTGTCACTACTTGTTTTTTCTTGAAAATACCCATATAAGTCACCTTCTCTTTCTATATTTCTGCGTATATTTATAAAGCAAAACAAAAATAAAAATATGTATTTTGTGATTTGTCAAACGCGTAAAGATATTATAGCAAAAAACTCACAAAAATTAAATGATTTTTGAATAAATTTTGTCAAAAATATATAAAGATTTTTACCAGGTGCATTTTTGGTCTTTATGGGTAAATTTCTGCATTTGATTTTGATAGTCTGCCAGTTTCTTTTCATAATACAGAATACGTTTTTCTTTTAGTTTTCCGGAATTTTTTATGTCAGCCAACATGGTTTCAAATTCTTTAAGATTCAATTGGGCAGCATCTTTGTAATTGTTTTCAAAATTGTTCTGGATGCGGCTTATTTTTTCGTCTAATTGCTTTTCAAGGGCGCTTTTAAAAAACATAAAGGTCTCCTTTTGATTTGCCTGGGTTTGTGTTATAGTTACATTATAAAATGCCAATAAAATTATATCATAAATGCACAGAAGAAAGGAAGAACTATTATGTTTGAGCGTAAAGAATACACAGTGGAACGTCTGGACGGGGATTATGCTTATTTAAAGGAGGACAGTCTTGACGATTTAAAATGTGTAGCGAGAGCATTGTTGCCTGCAGAAATCAAAGAGGGCAGCAGGCTTGCCTATGAAATGATGGAGTATGAAAT
>JAZNLG010000239.1:0-6249 GCA_045578965.1 Lachnospiraceae bacterium
GCAGAGGCTTATGCCAGACTGGACAATCGTATGGCATTGGTTTGTGTAACGACAGGACCGGGAGGAACGAATACCCTAACAGGTGTTGTTGGTGGTTGGCTAGATTCTATTCCGATGTTTATTATTAGCGGACAGGTAAGATATGATACTACCGTAAGGTATACAGAGCAGTTTTTGGACGGACACCCGATTCGTTCCGTGGGCGATCAGGAGTATGACATTATACAGTCGGTAAAACCTATGACAAAATATGCGGTTATGATAGAAGATCCGATGCAGATTCGTTATGTATTGGAGAAAGCATATCATTTGGCAACAACAGGAAGACCGGGGCCGGTATGGGTAGACATCCCGGTTAATTTCCAGGGCTGCATTATTGAAACCGATTTACTGGAAGGCTATGATCCTACGGAAGACGATGCAAAGTTACCGCCTCCCGTAAAGGCTGAAACAGTAGATACGATTTTAGATAAAATCTCTAAGGCAAAAAGACCTGTTATTTATGCAGGATACGGAATTCGTTTGTCCGGTGGTTTTAAGGTGTTCCGTGAAGTTGCAGATAAGTTAAATGTGCCGGTAATTACATATTGGAACGCGATTGACTTGATTGAAGATGAACATCCGCTGTATGTCGGCCGTGCCGGAAATATGGGTGACAGACCCGGTAATTTCGCAGTACAGAATGCAGATTTGGTGCTGGCAATCGGTACCAGAATTTCCATTCGTCAGGTTGGATATGACTGGAAGACCTGGGCAAGAGAAGCAGAAGTTATTATGGTCGATATTGATCAGGCAGAGTTGAAGAAACATACGATTCATGTTGAAATGCCTGTTTGGGCAGATGCCAAGGATTTCTTAACTGTAATGAATGAAAGAATCGGCGGACATGATAAAATATTTGCCGGCGAAGACTGGATTAAGATTTGTCAGAACTGGAAAGAAGAGTATCCGGTAGTATTGCCTCATCAGTGGAATTACAAAGAAGACCGCGTAAATGTTTATGCTTTTATGCGTTATATGAGTAGCCAGTTGCCTGAAAACACACCTACTGCATTTGCGAACGGTGCATGTTGCGTGGCAGGTCATCAGGCATATGTTATTAAAAAAGGCAGCCGTGTTGCAAACAGTAATGCGATTGCAAGTATGGGATATGGTCTTCCGGCTGCAATCGGAACTTGTATTTCAAGCGGTTTGAAGGAAACAATCTGTTTGGAAGGTGACGGTAGTATCATGATGAATCTGCAGGAATTGCAGACAGTTTTAACACATCGTTTCCCGATTAAGATTTTCTTGATTAACAACGAAGGATATCATTCTTTCCGAATTACGTTAAATAACCTGTTCCCCGAGAGCAGTAAGGTTGGTATCGGACCGGAATCAAGAGATTTATCCTTCCCGAATTATAAAAAGATTGCGGAAGCATTTGGCTATCCTTACTTCTGTGCACACAACAACGAAGAGATGAAAGAAGTTGTAAAAGAAGTGCTTGCACAGGAAGGTCCTGTATTCTGTGAGATTTTTACGGATACAGAGCAGGTATGGGAGCCTAAGAGTAGCACCAAACGTTTGGACGACGGTAAACTTGTAAGTCCTCCTCTTGAGGATTTAGCACCCTTCCTTTCACGTGAAGAATTAGAGAAGAACATGTACATTCCCTTAGTGGAAGAATAATTGGTAGGAGAGCAGTACAATGAAAACTGTGAGTATTTTAGTTCCCTGTTATAACGAAATAGAGAATGTGGGACCGATTAGTGAGGCTATTTTAGAGGTTTTACAAAAAGATTTGCCGAATTATGATTATGAATTGATTTTTATTGATAACTGCTCAAATGACGGCACACGTGAAAAGTTGGAAGAAATTTGTGCCGGAAATAAAAAAATCAAAGCGATTTTTAACGTAACCAACTTTGGTATTAATAATTCACCTTTTTACGGTATGTGCCAGACTTCCGGAGATTGTACCATCTGTATGTCCTGTGATTTTCAGGATCCTGTGGAACTGATTCCCCAAATGGTTCATGAATGGGAAAAAGGTTTTAAGGTGGTTAGCGCCATTAAAACTACCAGTAAAGAAAATAAAATTATCAGACTGATGCGAACCATTTATTACAAAATGATTCGCAATATGTCTGATGTAAAAATTATCGAGCATTTTACCGGTTTTGGATTGTACGATAAAACGTTTATTGATTTGATGCGTCAGTTGGATGATCCGATGCCGTTCCTTCGCGGAGTGGTTGCGGAATATGCGTTTAATCGTACGGAAATTGCTTTTGAACAGCCGAAACGCAAAGCCGGAAAAACGCATAACAGTTTTTATGTTTTGTATGATAATGCAATGCTAAGTATCACCTCATACACCAAGGTGGGATTACGTCTTGCAACATGGCTGGGATTCATTTCTTCCGGCGTGAGTTTGATTATAGCGCTGGTATATTTGATTCTTAAGTTAATACACTGGTATGACTTCCAGGCCGGCTATGCGCCTATGATTATCGGTATTTATGTATTGGGTTCCCTGCAGTTGTTCTTTATCGGATTGTTGGGCGAGTACATTATGAATATCAACAGCCGAGTGATTCACAGACCGCTGGTGGTGGAAGAGAAGAGGATAAATTTTGATGAGGATTAGAGCGTGAAAAGAGACAATGTATTATATCAATTCTTAAAAAAATGTGAAAATCCTCCAGACAGTCTTTTTTGGAAAATATTCAATACATTATTTTGTACTTCGATGATTATTTGGGGATATTTTTTATATATAAGAATAAATAAAAAGAATCAAAACAAAGTATTTATACTTTTTCCTACAACATCAGCAGGAGATTTAGTCTTCTTTAAAGTAATAGAAAAAGAATTCATCAGATGTTGTTGTCCTGATAATGGAATTCTCATTTTAGACGAAAGAAACAAAAAAGCGGCGGAATCGTTGGATTACAAAGGTGTGTGGTATATGTCGTACACCAAAATTGCGGCTATAAATATGGCAAGAGTGTTTTTACAGGAGAAGATGTCCAATGTAATTAATGCATATCCATGGAATATGTTTGACTATTATAAGGCAGAGAATATTGAAAGAAACTATCCGAAATACAAGACATCAGATAATGTAAAAGATTTATGTAAACAAATTAAACCGCAAAAAACAGTTATTATATGCCCATACGAATATAGTGTGACGGTAGGAAAATTACCTGTCTTACCGATGCATTTCTGGGAACGTCTGGTTGAAGGATTGCAGCAGAGAGGATATTGCGTAGTTACAAATTGTAAAGGGAATAGTATTGAACAACCTGTTAAAGGCACAGAAAGAATTTTTCCGGCATTTGGGGATATAGAGGCGGTTTTATCATATGCTGGTAATGTAGTGGGCGTTCGCAGTGGATTTTTTGATTATTCTGCTAACGCAAATGCAAAGAAAGTTGTGTTACACCCGACAGACTTTTTTTATAATAAGTGGAGTATTGAGCGGATTTGGAATTCGAAAACTGTGCAAGAAATCGTATATTCAGAGTATTTAGAGGACAGAATTGAAGAGTTAGTTAGTCTAATAGTAAAAAGTATTATTACGGAGTAAAAATGGTAAAAGAGTTATATCAAGCACTAAAGGGTGGATTATTGTGGAATAGAATAGGAGATAAGAAGGTAGCATTTTTTATTGTTCCGGAGTGTCCTAAAGAATACCTGGCATATGCTTTGCTATATGCAGACAGATTATTGGAAGAAATGGAAATGTCAGAAGTTCGGTTGGTTGTAAAAAAGAAACTTCCAACGAGCGCACTTGATATATCCATTAAAAATCAAAAAAAGCAAATTGTATTAAAAGAAAATGAAATGAACAACTTATTACGTTTTTTTTCATTGAAGTGCAATGTTATGGGTGAGTCTATTTTTCAAAATGTAAAGTTTATTTCATTGGATTATCCGAATCATATTGGAGCGCGTGTTTTGGCAGATAACAATATCTTTTCAATAAAATATCTTGTATGGCATCGAATTCTTCATAAGCATCATGTGTATGCAAAAGCAGTTGAGGAGATAGAGGATATAAATAATGATTTGATAATTTTGGAGCGACTGAATTATATTATGGATGTATAAAAACCTCTGAATATTGTATGTTCAGAGGTTAAGAATTAACTATAATGTTCAATGATTTGTTGTTGTAAAAGATCCAGTGTTTTGTTTGTATAGCATAATTCTGTTGGATTATCACATAGCCCCATTTCTTTTAGGCTAAAATAGTCAAAACTGTCCTTGTTGTTCCATTTAAAACCGGAGCGATATAAGATGACTTTATCACAATTGGAGGATGATACAATATCACATAGTCCACTTCGTATAGAAAGAAAATGTCCGGCCTCATCTAAAAAAGGAACAATTTGTGAGTATGGCACAAATAATGCAGTGGTTCCTTTTAGGGGCTTTTCATTTGGAGAGGCAACATTGGTGCATACGGTATATCCCATTTGTTTTAAAGTTGATACAAGTTTTCTCCAAAAAGAAGATTTAATAGGTGGTAAGGTATTATTTTTCGGAGCAATTAAGATGGTGCGTCCGGGGATAAGATGATTTTCTTCAAATATAGAGTGAATAGCATCTTTGTCATTATTGAATGTTGCTTGTTCATATAAATTGCGATTTGTTGTATTATAAACTCCATATAAATACATATTGAAAAAGTTTAGTTCTTTTACATTGCGGCATAAATCCATAATACTAATTTGCATTTTGGGTGAGCCATGATGAAGAATTTTGGTGTGTGAGTTATCTAATCCTACAAATATACAGAAGCGAACAAGAGCATGCATATCTTTTTTAGAAATAGATAAAGCATTTATATTAAATAAAGAACATATACGTTTATTTGCACCACCGATTACTACTGTTTGAATGTGTGGAATTTTTTTCATTTCTTGCCATTTGTTTAACATAGCAACCGCAAGAAAGACATCTCCTGTTCCTTGATAAGGAGCTAAAGCCAATAGACTATCAGGATATATTTGTGAAAGTTCTTCATATTTTTTTTGCCCGCGGTAAATAACCTGATTATAGAATAAATATATGATAAAATCAGTGTTAAAATATAAAGCGCTATCTAAGATAAAAGAACGCAATTTGCCCATAAGAGTCATAATAAGATATTCTTTAAAAAATGCTTTTTTATTCGCGCCTCGAATCGGATTTAATAAACAATCCAATAAGATGTTATTTTTTGTTACTGTACCGGAAATCATAAGATTAGATGCATTTCGTCCATACGGATAATTTAATGATACTATAATACAGTTAGTGTTTAAAAACATTAATTGAAATGATTTCAATAAATCTTGCATTTCATTTGATGATATAACAGTATTACCGAGATATTTTTTATTGTTTAATTTGTTGATTTCATAGTTTCGCGTTGTTATCGTATAGAAGTTTTTTCTTTCTAATTGTTTGAGTCGATGGGGAACAATATTTATACAGTCATTAAATAAAGATTCGTCATCATCAGGGAAAATTAGGACTAGTGTTGAGGCATACGAATTGATGCTATGATACTTCTTCCAAATTTTTTTGTAGGTATGATATCCTCTTTGAGCGGAAGAAATATTTAGGGAAATATTTTCAGCGGAAGTACAGTTGATTTGCATTTAATTTAACCTCGTGTTTTTTCTTTTTTATAGCATAATATAAAAAGAAAGTAAAGTGTAAGATAGGATTTTAAGTGTTTGGGAGTTTATATGAATCAATATATTATAAATATTAAAAGAAATCTTAAGTTTGGTTTTCTTTCTCGTATTGTTCAAATGATATTTCCTTTTGTTATTAGACGGGTTATTGTAAATCAACTTGGCATCGAGTATGTAGGCATAAGTGGACTGTTTGAGTCGGTTTTTTCTGTTTTGAATTTGGCTGAATTGGGTATCGGGGGCGCATTAACTTATTTTCTATATGAACCAATTGCAAAACAGGATAATGTAACTATAAATCAAATAATTGCCTTATATAGAAAATGTTATATCGTAATTGGATATATTGTTTTGGGTCTTGGTATTATTATAATGCCGTTTTTACCTATTATGGTTAAAGGTGATTATCCGCCAGATATCAATATATATATCGTTTATTTTATTAATTTGATAAGTATAATTATCCCATATTGGGTTTATGCATATGAAGTTTCATTAATAAGTGCATATCAACGTGAAGATATTCTGTTAAAAGTAAATGTTATTTTTGCTATTATACAGTCATTAATAC
>JAZNLG010000240.1:0-2427 GCA_045578965.1 Lachnospiraceae bacterium
CTTTCTCACAATCAGAAAGTATAATGTATGGGCTCCCAACGTAATTGCCCAGGATATGGGATATGCATAATACAACATTTCGATGGTATGAAATTCCGGAATTTGAAAAATCGTTGCAATCCATACAACTCGCAAAGCACAAACACCTACCAGAGATACAATCATGGGAGTTATGGAATGACCCATACCGCGAAGCACTCCCGCCATTACGTCCATCATACCGTATATAATGTGAATGGTACAGGCAATCTGTATACGAATCATACCCTGTTCAATCACAGGCGCACTATCGGAATACAAACTGAGTATCGGTCGTCCAAGCAGATAAATCAAATTCCCCGCAATGCCGTCTACCACCAATACACAGAGAATCAACGTAATTACAACTTTATTGATACGATTATATTTTTTTGCACCCACATTCTGACTGATAAATGCAGTAGCCGCCTGCGATAACGCTTTTACTGCCATAGCAAGAAAGGCCTCAATATTCTGCGCTGCCGCATTTCCTGCCATTACAATATTACCAAAACTGTTAATGGAAGACTGCACCACAACATTTGAAAGTGAGAACATGGAACTCTGAATGCCTGCCGGAACACCGATTTTAACCATTTGCCACAAGCACTTCCAATCTACCTTCAATTCTTTCAAAATCAAACGATATGCACCTTCATCCCGCATAAGACATCTTATCACGAGAACAGCAGAGATAGTTTGCGAAATCACCGTAGCCAGTGCAACACCAACCACATCCCAGCGAAATATAATAACAAAAATCAGATTTAAAATTACGTTTATCACCCCGGCAAAAGTCAGGTAATAAAGTGACCGTTTGGTATCTCCCACGCCTCGTAATATCGAAGCACCAAAGTTGTATACCATAGTCGCAGGCATACCAAAGAAATAAATTCTTAAATACACCGTTGCCAAATCAATAACCTCAATGGGAGATTGCGTCCATTCTAAAAGTTTTCGCGCCATAAACCATCCGATAACAACCAAAGCCACGCCGCAAACAATACTAACCAGAATGGAAGTATGCACCACTTTCTTTAATTCATCATCCTGCTTGGACGCAAAAAATCGGGCAACCAACACGTTTGCACCCAAAGACAATCCCATAAAAACATTTGTAATCAAATTGATGATAGGACCGTTAGACCCTACCGCCGCCAAAGCATTATCGCCGGCAAACTTTCCAACCACCATTACATCTACTGCGTTAAACAATAATTGCAATACGCTGGAAATCACCAGGGGGATTGAAAACAAAATGATTTTTTTCAGAATTGGGCCTTCGGTCAAATCCATGGTGTAGCCCGAATTTTGTTTTACTGACATACTATTTCCTTTTTAAGCCTCATCCCATAAACCTTGGAAGAATTTACGCGCTTCCACGGCATTTTCGGGTACCGTATTCTCCAAAGTAACATGAATATACGGTTTCTGCTCTTTGATAAATTTTACAATCTGAGTATAATCCATCATTCCGGTACCTGCCGCTACCGAAATCATTTTACCGTCCTCAATGATAAAATCTTTAATGTGTACCACCGCGATATCCTTGCCAAGCAGTTCGATTGCCTCTGCAAAAATCTCCTCGCGCTGTTCATAATTCCATATTTCAATTAAATTAACCGGATCAAAAATAATCTGTAAATTAGGCGAACCAATCGCATCCAATACCTTTCTTGCACGCTTTGGATTGCATACAATGTGTCTGCAAACCGGTTCAATTGCAACAATGACACCCATTTTTTCTGCATAGTCCACAATCGGACGAAGATTTTTGATAAAAATCTCTAACGCTTCTTCCGTAAAATTTGCATCCTCCGTGGCATACTTTTCATTCACGGCTCCGGTTTCGGTACCGACAACACCAACGCCTAAAAGTGACGCAAAACGGATGTGTGCCATATATTTTTCAGTACTCTTTTGAATACTGTCCGCATTAGGGTTGCCTAAATTTAAATAGCAACCCAATACGGCAATGTCTAATTCATTTTTAGCAAAAAGGCGTTTTAAATACATGGCAAAGCCCGGGGTAAGTGCGCTGTTGTCTACGGAATATTCCGAAATCATCTTGGACAATGCAAGATGTCCACAGGCAAAGCCTTGCTTATGAGCTACCGACAAACGATGTTCAATCGTGCCTTTTTCAATATCATGCAAACGAATTCCTAACTGCATAGTAATCCACCATTCTTAGTGATTTATCGTGCTTTTCGCCAATTATGAAGGCTGTTTTCCGATGTAAGCAAGGATACCGCCATCTACGTAGAGAATATGGCCGTTTACAGCGTTTGATGCTTCTGAAGCAAGGAACACTGCAGGACCTGTTAACTCTTCCGGCTTTAACCATCTGTCAGCAGGAGTCTTTGCACAGATAAACTGGTCAAAAGGATGTCTGCTGCCATCCGGCTG
>JAZNLG010000241.1:0-35324 GCA_045578965.1 Lachnospiraceae bacterium
CTTTGCAATGAAATTGCTAAAGTTTATTACGAAACCGTACCGAAAGAGAAACGAAACGGTCGTGTGCAGATTACGGCAAGTACGTCTTTCTTTATTCCCAAGCCTTTTACGCCGTTCCAATGGGCTCCCATGAATTCACAGGCCGACTTCCGTGAGAAGGCCTATAAAACCCGTCAGGGCATTATCAGCCAGTTAAACCAGAAGAGTATAAAATACAACTGGCATGATACGGATGTTTCGGTTTTGGAAGGTGTTTTTGCCCGCGGCGACAGACGCATTGCGAAGGTTATTTTGGACGCATACAAGTCGGGCTGTGTTTTTGATGCTTGGAATGAATATTTCCACTATGATAAGTGGTTGGAAGCCTTTGATAAAAATAGCTTAAGCATCGAATTTTATAACGAAAGAGAACGTAATACAGATGAAATACTTCCTTGGGATTTTATCGACATTGGTGTTACCAAGGCATTCTTAAAGCGCGAATGGGAACGCGCACAGAAGGGTGAAGTTACCCCTAACTGTAAGGAAAAGTGCCAGGGTTGTGGTGCGGCGGTTTACGGAAGCGGTAAATTCTGTTTTGAGTAAGTGATAAAATGGTAACCATAGGTTTATTTTTTACAAAATGCTGCTTTTAAACCGATATTTTATCAGAAAAGAGGAACATATGAAGTTAAGAATAAAATTCTCTAAGAAAGGTCCTTTGCGTTTTATCGGACACTTGGATATTATGAGATATTTTCAGAAGGCAATCCGTCGAAGTGACATAGATATTGCCTATTCTACGGGATTTAGTCCGCATCAGATTATGTCATTTGCGGCACCACTTGGTGTGGGAGTGGAAAGTGAAGGCGAATATTTTGATATAGAGGCAAATTCCGTAACGACAGCAGATGATATGATGAGTCGATTAAATGCTCAAATGGCTGAAGGTATGGTAATTACCGGTATGCGTATTTTGCCGGATGATGCAAAAAATGCCATGGCATCTGTTAAGGCTGCATCGTATCGTTTGGTATGGAAAGACGGATATACACCGGAGTTTGATCTCATGAAGGCTGTAGAAGCGTTTCATGCTTCTGAAGAAGTTGTGTATACTAAGAAAACGGCGAAAAGTGTGATTGAACGAAATTTAAAAGACGCTGTATATGAATTAAAAGTACTTGATGAGCGGAGTCTTTTTATGTTAGTAGATGCCAGCAGTGCCGGTAATGTAAAACCCGGCGCGGTTGTGGAGTGTTTAGCGCGTTTTTATGATAAAGAGTATAATTCGAATGCGCTTCAAATAACCAGAGCAGATACTTATACGGATGGAGAGAATGGTTCTTATATTTCGCTTGGCGAAATCGGAGAATTGTTTTAATGCGATTGTATCCACGCTTTGATATGATTGAATTTAGTTTTTTACTAAAAAATAGAGGTTAAACCATGATTAAACCTGCACTGAAAAATCAAGACGGTAAAGTGTATCAGGACATGCCGAACAAGGCAAGTTTTGTTTTGGTGCGAAGAAAAGGTAAAATCCACGGATGTTTTATACAGAACAATAAATTATTAAGATTAACTACGGATGATGAAAAAGGACGCATAGAAGGGATGATTTGTATCGCAAAAGTGATGGATATTGTTCCGAATATTAATGCTGCTTTTTTACGTATCAACGGCGAACGTAAATGTTTTATAAAACTTGAGGATCTTCAGAACGGTTATAATTTAAGTCGTCCGGGAACTAAATTTGCACAGGGTGACAATGTATTGGTTCAAATAATAAAAGAACCCTCCAAAGGCAAGGAAGCCACTGCTACCTGCAATATTCGACTGGACGGCAGACTTGTTGTGGCATCACCGGGACAAAAAGGACTTTTATTTTCGCATAAAATCAGTAAAGAACGCCGAAATGAACTTGAATTTGCTATGAAAGAGAACGGATTTCAACCGATTGATAATGTTCAATTGATTGTTCGTACCTCAGCCGCAGAGGAGTATGTAACGGTAGAAGATATTATAAAAGAGGCCAGAGAATTAAGTGAAGACTTAAAAGAGATGCTTAAGAAAGCTGTCCATCGAAGTGAGTATTCCGTTATACGTTCTGTAACACCAAAATATCTGGATTTTATTTTAAAAACAGATGATGGTACGATTGATAAAATTTTAACAGACGATAAGGCGATTTTTGAAGAAATAAAAGGTGCTATAAGCGAAAAAAACATTGAAAAGATTAAAAAACTGCATTTTTATGAGGATTGTCTGGTTCCTCTTAATGTATTATATGGTTTGGAAGGCAAATTGTCTGAAGCAATGTCAGATAAAATATGGTTGAAGTGTGGTGGCTTCCTGTATATTGAATCGACACAGGCTATGACTGTAATTGATGTAAATTCCGGAAAATATGATAAAAAATCCGAGAATGAAGATACTTATTTTAACGTAAATATGGAGGCGGCAGAAGAGATTGCAACGCAAATTTTTCTTAGAAATCTGACAGGAATCATTATTGTTGATTTTATCAATATGAACACTGCTTTGCATAAAGAAGAACTATTAAATGAATTATCAAAACAATTGAACAAAGATCAGAATCCCGGCCGCGTTTGGGGATATACAAGGCTGGGTTTGGTTGAAATCACACGTAAAAAAACGGATAAAACAATTTATGAACAAATTTTAGTATAATATTGCTAAAAAAGACTTGAAAAATATGCGTTTTGTTGGTATTATACTTATAAATCGTGCTTTGCGTAATTTATGCGATTATGCCGTTTTCTTGTGAAAGCGGATTTTTTATCGCTTGAATTGAAATAGCATAGATGTGTATAAAGGGAACGAAAGGGAGGTTATTTTAATGGCAGGTGCTCAAGTTTTTACATGTAATTACAGCGGCAGCATTAAAAATAAGCTGTTGAAAGGCGGAGAAAAGCTTTTCTTAAAAATCGAGGATACAAAGATTTCCGGTAAAGGATATATCTGTAACGAAGAAGGTCGTAACGGATACATTGATAATTTTGAATATCCCATCGCAGATGTAAGAGAAGTATTCAAAGGGGAATATCAGGGAAATCAGGCTTTAATTATGAATACCCGTATTACAAGTTTGTACGGAACCAAGAAAGCACAGACAATTTTCCCTTCAATTAAAGATATTGATACAGTTATTGAAATTTTAGGAAGTATTAAAGAAAGTTCAGCAGGTTCTGCTCCTGAAGTAAGACAGGCTACAACACAGAGTCAGCCTATTGCAAGACCTGTAGTGCCTACACCCGTTGCTCCTGCACCGGTTCCTGTGGCGCCTACACCCGTTGCACCGGCTCCCAAGCCTGAAATGACAGTTATTAAGAGCGACACACCTGTTACACAGAATGTTGTAATCAAGAAGGAATCTCCTTTACATATGGCACAGACCGGTTCTTCACTCATGGGTGCACCCGGAGCTGTAGTGTCAAATACTTCTTCAGCAGTTGGTTCTGCAGTAATGCAGCCGAAGCCTGTTGCACCTGCACCGGCTCCAGCACCTGCACCTGCGCCGGCTCCCGCGCCTGCACCGACTCCTGCAAAAGAAGAGAAGAAGGATTCAGAAGATTTCGAAAACCGCATGAAGAAACTGTATGTATTAAAAGATTGCGGTATGTTGAATGATAAAGAATTTGAAGCAAAGAAACTTGAACTTGTTAGTGAACTTTGCGGAATGACAGACTTCAATGAAAAGGTTCAGAAGCTTGTTGTATTGAAAGATTGCGGTATGCTTTCTGAAAAAGAATTCGAAACCCGTAAGGTTGATATCATCAAAGAATGTTGTAACACTGATGTTGATGATCTTGAAGAATACAAGCGTAACGTTGAAAGACTTCCTTATATCAAACTTGGCGGTATGATTTCAGAAGCAGAATTCCAGGAGAAGAAAGCATCTGTTCTTAAGGAAGTAGAATACAGTGCAAACGATAGTTTGGATGTTCTTCAGAAGAAGTTAGAGCGTTGGCCGATCTTAAGAGATTGTGAAATGCTTTCTGCTGATGAGTATGCTATCAAGGTTCAGGCTTTGGTTGACATCATTGATGTTTCACAGTTAGATTCTATTGATACATTAATCAAGAAACTTAACAAGTGGCCTGTACTTGTTAAAGCAAGATTAATTACAGACGGCGAATTCAAGAAGAAACAGAGTGCTGTAATTGATGAGTTTGTAAATGCTCCTTGGGCATCTGTTGCAGAGTTTAAAATTGTTGTTGAAAGATTAATGGCTTTGAAGTCTTGCGACTGGTTATCTGAACTTGATTTCCATGCTAAGAAAGTTGAATTGTTACGTAAGGTTGGTGCTGTTGAAGATTATATCACCAAAGTACAGCTTTACATTGCACTTCCCGGTATCGGACTTATTTCTGAAGGTGATTATCAGGCGAAGAAGCAGGAATTCATTGATGATATTTTTGCTCCTTATGCAGATATGGACGAATTCCAGGGTAAGGTTAAGAAACTTATGGATCTTGAAAAGACCGGAATGCTTACCAATGATGAGTTTACAAGTTATAAGATGAAACTTATGAGCGAATTATAAGATATTTATAACGGAGTATCGGAAACGGTGCTCCGTTTTAATATGTTTTCGTTATTTTTTAAATAATGATATTTTAGTATTATTTTTCCATATTTTATAAAAAATACTTGACATAAAATCTCTTGACATGCTATTATCTATGAGTATGCCGCATAGTTAGGTATAAGTATGCCCTTTTGCATCACCAAAACTAGCGAGTAATGGAAATAAGGAGGTGCCTTATGTACGCAATTATTGCAACAGGTGGAAAGCAGTACAAAGTTTCCGAAGGCGATGTTATCAAAGTAGAAAAACTTGCCGGAGAAGCAGGAGATGCTGTTACATTTGATCAGGTTGTAGCTATCAGCGATGACACATTAAAAGTAGGTGACGACGTTGCTAAGGCTACTGTTTCTGCAACTGTTATGGAACAGGGTAGAGATAAGAAAGTTATTGTATACAAGTACAAGAGAAAGACCGGATACCACAAGAAAAACGGTCACAGACAGTCTTTCACACGCGTAAAGATCGAGAAGATTAACGCTTAATTAAGATTTTATGATTCAGATTTCGATTATCAGGCACAATAATGAATACAGTCAGATTAAAGCATTCGGCCATGCAGAGTATGACGACTACGGCAAAGATATAATTTGCTCCGCAGTTTCTGTTTTGGTTATCAATACGGCGAATTCTTTAGAAAAGTTTACCGAAGACTTAATTCTTGCAGAAACGCATAAAGATGGTACGACGGAGATTCTTTTAAAAGAACACCCTTCAAAAGAGGCAGTTCTGTTGATTGATTCTTTGATTTTAGGCCTTGAAGGTATTCGAAATCAGTATGGCAAGAAATATTTATCAGTTGATTACAAGGAGGTGTAAACCTATGTTGAATATGAACCTTCAATTATTTGCACATAAAAAGGGTGTTGGTTCTACTAAGAACGGTAGAGATTCAGAATCCAAGAGATTAGGTGCGAAAAGAGCTGACGGACAGTTCGTTAAAGCAGGTAACATTTTATACAGACAGCGCGGAACTAAGATTCATCCCGGTGTTAATGTAGGTATCGGTGGAGATGATACATTGTTCGCTTTAGTTGACGGTGTTCTTCGTTTTGAACGTAAAGGCCGTGATAAGAAGCAGGCAAGCGTATATCCTGTTGAAGAATAATGTTTAACCTTAAGCCCCAAATCTAGTGTTTGGGGCTTATTTTAAAGTTAATACTAACACTTATATATGTTTTTTGTTTTTAACATATAATAGAAGATGTTAGTGCGATTTTAATTTGATAATAGGCGGTGATATTTATGTTTGCAGACAGAGCGAAAATATATATACGTAGCGGAAAAGGCGGAGATGGGCATGTATCCTTCCGTAGAGAAAAATATGTGCCGGATGGTGGTCCGGATGGCGGTGACGGCGGCGACGGCGGCAGCGTTTATTTTATTGTGGACAAAGGTATGAATACTTTGACTGATTTCCGTCATATTCGTAAGTATTGTGCTGAACACGGACAGGAAGGCGGTAAGCGTAACTGTCGCGGTAAAAATGGTGCTGACATACGTATCAAAGTACCGGAGGGCACTGTAGTCAAAGAAGTAAACAGTGGAAAAGTAATTGTTGATATGTCCGGTGATACCAAAGAATTTATGATTCTAAAAGGAGGTAAAGGCGGTAACGGTAACCAGCATTATGCTACATCAACAATGCAGGCTCCCAAATACGCCCAGCCCGGTCAACCTGCCAAAGAATTGGAATTATATCTTGAATTGAAAGTAATTGCTGATGTTGGCTTACTGGGATATCCGAATGTTGGTAAATCAACCTTTTTATCCAGAGTAACCAATGCAAAACCTGAAATCGCAAATTATCATTTTACGACCATTAATCCGCACCTGGGTGTGGTTGACTTACCTGATGCAAGAGGTTTTGTAATTGCAGATATTCCGGGATTGATTGAAGGCGCTTCGGAAGGTGTAGGCCTTGGTCATCAGTTCCTTCGTCATATTGAACGTACTAAGGTTCTGATTCATATTGTAGACGCTGCATCTACGGAAGGTCGTGACCCGATTGAGGATATTTATGCTATAAATAAAGAATTGGAAAAGTATAATCCCGAAATTGCCAAACGCCCTCAGGTAATTGCTGCAAATAAAACGGATGCGATTGTACAGACTGAACAGGAAGCAATTGATATCGATGAAAATGGTGAGTTGATTTATGCGGAAGAAACAAACGATCCATTAACCAGAATCAAAAATGAATTTGAACCGCAGGGATATAAGGTTTTCCCGATTAGCGCAGTAAGCGGAATCGGATTAAAAGAACTTCTTTATTATGTACGGCATATTTTGGATGAATGCGATGATGAACCGGTTGTTTTTGAACAGGAATACTTTCCTGATATGGAAATGCCTCTTTCAAATGAACCTTTTACGGTTGAATATGATGAAGAAGAAGAGGAATATGTTGTAGAAGGACCCCGTATCGAAAAAATGCTTGGTTATACTAACTTAGAGTCTGAAAAAGGTTTCCGTTTCTTCCAGAAATTTATGAAGGATAACGGAATTTTAGATCAGTTGGAAGAATTGGGTATTCAGGAAGGCGATACAGTTCGAATGTATGGATTACAGTTTGATTATTATAAATCATAACTTATAAATGTATTTTATATTACAGTTTGGTTATATGATATAATCATAATTTATTCTGTCTGACAGAGTAAAAGGAGATAATAAAATGGAAATGACAAGCAAACAGAGAGCATATTTGAAGTCTTTGGCATCTAATTTAGAGCCTTTGTTCCAAATTGGCAAATCAAGCCTTACGCCGGAATTTACAAATGCAATTGCTGAAACTTTTAATACACATGAATTAATTAAAATTGCAGTTTTGAAGAATTGTATGGATGATCCGAAAGAAATTGCCCATACATTAGCAGAACGTACCAATTCGGATGTGGTTCATGTGATTGGCAAAAAAATTGTTTTATACAAAGAAAACAAAGATAATAAAAAGATTATTTTACCCAAATAATTTCTTGTATTAAATGACAACCGGATGATTTCTCGCCAAAATGCGGGATTATTATTTCGATTATATAAGGATTTCTATGGAAGAGATGCGAAATTTTGTAACAGATAAGAAGAATAACAAAAAAGAACGTATCGGCATTCTTGGCGGCACATTTGATCCTATTCATAACGGACATTTAAGAATTGCGCATGCTGCACGGGAGGAGTTTCATTTGACAAAAGTTCTTTTGATTCCTACCGGCATTTCGTATATGAAGAAAGATGTTACAGATTCTTATTTTCGTTATAAAATGGTTAAGTTGGCTGCTGCACAATACGATGCTTTTGAAGCAAGTGATGTTGAAATAAAGAGAGAGGGTAATACCTACACCTGTGATACTATTGCATATTTTAAAGAAAAGTATCCTGACGCGGAATTATTTTTTATAATTGGAACAGACAGTTTGTTTTCTTTGGAGAAATGGAAGAATATTTCTTTTATCTTTGATAATTGTACTATTTTATGTGCATCACGCCCCGGGGAATATCAAGACTTAGATGTTTCTTCGTCTGAACACAACTATGCACAAAATTTATGTAAAAAATATAATGCTAAGGTGCATTTTATTCACTCGGAGCCGCTGGATATTTCCTCAACAGAGATCAGAGAATATCGCAAAAACAATCCGTATGTTGATTTGTCCGAACTTGAATTACCCGGTGTTGTAGCAGATTATATACTCGTGCAAGGATTGTATTACGAGAAAATTGAAGAAATTCATTGCCTTTTAAAAGAAGATTTGACACATAAACGTTGGAAGCATACAATAGGCGTAGTCGATACTGCGGTCAAACTTGCACGCAAATGGGGTTGTGATGTTGAAAAGGCTCGTTTTGCGGCACTTTTACATGATTGTGCAAAATACCTCGAAACGGAAGCAAAATGCGCTCTTTGCGCCAAATACGACGTTGTCGTTACGGATATAGAGTTATCTAATCCGGAACTCTTACATGCAAAAGCAGGTGCATTATTGGCTTATGAAAAGTACGGAATTTCAGATCAGGATATTTTATCCGCTATTTTTTATCATACAACCGGTAAAGAAGATATGAATTTGTTAGAGCAAATCGTTTTTGTTGCGGACTATATTGAACCGGGACGAACACATAGTGATAAATTATCGGAATATCGTAGTTTGGCCTATGACAATTTAAATAAAGTTACTGCACATATCTTAAAAGATACTGTAAAATATCTAAAAAAACAATCTGAAAAAAAACTTGTCATTGATCCTCAAACAAATAAAGCTTACGATTTTTATAAGAAATATTTATAAACGTATTCTTAAATTAATTTTTAAAGGAGCATATTATGAAATCCAAGGAAATGGTAAAAATTGCAATTCATGCTTTAGAAGAAAAAAAGGCAGAAAATATACGCATCATTGATATTAGTAAAGTAAGTGTATTGGCAGATTATTTTATTATTGCAGAAGGTAAAAACCGTAATCAGATTCAGGCTTTAACAGATTCTGTCGAAAAAGATTTGTGTAAAGCCGGCGCGGTACCGAAACAGATTGAAGGATATGAGAGTGCGAACTGGATTTTAATGGATTATGCAGATATTATTGTTCATATTTTTGATAATGAAAATCGTTTGTTTTATGATTTGGAAAGAATCTGGCGTGACGGTGTGTGCATTGATGCGAAAGATTTTGCTTAATAAGTTATTAATACTGTAAAAAATGAAACCCGAATGGTAGTGTAAACCATTCGGGTTTTTTAATAATTATGTATTTATAAAAAATAAAATTAATGACATAATCTGAAAACACCAAAAACCTTACCGAGAATTTCGCATTCTTCTACAATAATCGGCTCCATAGTATCATTTTCCGGCTGTAAACGATAGTAGCCGTTTTCTTTATAGAAGGTCTTAACTGTAGCAGAGTCTTCCACAAGAGCAACAACCATATCTCCATTTTTGGCAGTATTACATTTTTCGACAAAAATACTATCGCCGTCAAAAATGCCGACATTAATCATACTATCGCCTTTAACTTTTAATACAAAAGTATCTGAATTTGGAACCATATTAACCGGCATAGGAAAATAACTTTCAATGTTTTCCTGAGCTAAAATAGGTTGACCGGCAGCAACAGTTCCTACAATCGGAATATTAACCATTTCAACAGCAGTGGAATTATTATAAAAATCTGCTCCTGTTCTTACAGACTGAAACTCATCATCCATAATTTCGATAGCACGGGGTTTGGTTGGATCACGTCGGATATAACCGTTCTTTTCTAAAGTTTCTAAATGAGAGTGTACGGAAGAAGTTGATTTCAACTGTACAGCCTCGCAGATTTCTCGTACTGCAGGCGGATAACCTCTCTGTAATATTTCTGATTTGATAAAATCTAAAATTTCTCTCTGCTTTGCGGATATTTTACCTTTGCTCATAAGGTACCTCCTTCCTGTATAAAAATATGTTAGCACACTTTTTTCGAAAAAGCAAACATATATTCCGAAATTTTGTTCGATTTTTTGCAATTTATGTATTGACAAACCGAACAAACATTCGTATACTTATATCAAACAGATGTTCGCAACAAATGTTCGATTGTGAGGTATAATTATGAAAACATTAAGATTTGGTCTTGATACAATAGTTAATAATTTATTAGAAGTAATTACAGATTTTATCTTTCATATGATTGTCTTTTTTATAAAACCGGTTGTACAAATTGTTTATAAGAAATATCGCAAATATAAGAAGTATAGCATTCGTAAGCAGAACCGTATCAAAAGAGATTTTATGCGTAAAGCAATAATTTTAAGTACAACTTGTGTATTGGGAATTGTTTTTGCATTTACTTTAAGTACATTTGCTTCGGATGTTAATGCCGAAAACAACGAAAAATTACATAAATATTATACATTCTATGATGTCACACCTGGCGACAGCCTTTGGGAGATTGCAGATTCTTATTATGTATTAGGATATGAGAATCAAACAGACTATATTGAAGAAGTTATGTTTATTAACCATTTGGATAATCCGGATGATATTATAAGCGGAGATTCTTTGGTTATTCCATACTACAGTTATGAAATCAAATAAATATATTGTTAGAACTAGATTAAATGTTGTTTTTATATATCCTTTCATACATTTTTACAAAAGAGAAGAGAGCGCATATGTGCTCTCTTTAATATATTTTTATTTAGAATTAAAAATTAATTTTCATCCTCTTCACGTAATTTAAATTTACGTATTGCCATTCTTCGTTTGTCATCGGATATGGATGCATAATGTTTTCTTGTAGTATTGACATCGCGGTGTCCTAAGAAATCTGCCACCATATATATATCCTGAGTTTCCCGATATAGATTTGTACCAAAGGTACTTCTTAATTTATGTGGTGTAATTCTCTTTAGACAATTTAATTTTTCGGTATATTTAGTAACCATATTTTCCATGCCGCGAACGCTCATTCTTTTTTTCTGGATAGAAAGAAAAAGCGCATCTTCACTACCTTCGCAAGGAAGTATATGTTCACGTTGAATCAGATAACGTTCCAAAGCGGAAGCTACCTCTTCGCCATAATAAATGATACTTTCGTTACCGCCTTTTCTTCGCACTTTAAAACGATTTTCAGCCAAATCAAGGTCTTTTAAATTAAGACCTACACACTCAGAAACACGAATTCCGGTTCCGAGCATTACAGTAAGAATTGTGAAATCACGTAAACTATTTTTTTCATAATATTTCTTTTCACCTTTGGTCAGTTTTTCGCCCTTTTCGACTAAATCCAATAATTCGGCCACTTCATTAATATCGAGACGAATTATTTCTTTTTCATGAATTTTAGGCATATCAACCAGGGCTGCAGGATTTGTTTTTATCATTTCATTGCGATAGAAGAAGCGATAAAAACTTTTTAGAGTAGATAATTTTCGTGCTTTTCCGCTTTCGTCATTGGTATATTCCTTACCATCTTTTTCATAATAGGAGAGATAGTCCAAAAAATGTACAATATCTTTTCGGGATATATCATCCAGAATTGACAGAGGGTATTTGTTTATTTCAATATTTTGATATCCTGATTTGAATTGATGTATGTAATCAAAAAAAACTTTTAAATCAAAGGCATAAGCAAGTTGTGTTCTGGAAGAGATAACCTGAGCGGTTCCCATAAAATAATCGCGACAAAACTCCGGAAGAATATGATAATATTCTCTTAACCTTGTAATGTTTTTTTTCATTTGCTGTTCATGATAATTTTGATTTTCCATAAAAACTCCTACTTAAGCGGCGGTATAATTGATGATTGTATTGCAGCAAACATTCTGTCTTTTACACCAGGGGAATCGTTGTTTATTAGTTTGATTAAATTTTTAACATATTCACGCTTTGTATGTCCATCTACGGGACAGGCACTTTTTAATACCGGCAATTCCATTTTATTTACAAAACCGATAACATCTGCCTCGTTCATGTACATTAAAGGTCGTATAACCGTTAAATCCATGCGATCCAAATATGTTATTGGTGAAAAAGTATGAATTCTTCCTTCGTAAATAAATGACATCATCATTGTTTCCACAACATCATCTTTATGATGGGCATAAGCAATTTTGTTACATCCAAGTTCCTTGGCAAGTTGATTCAAAGCACCTTTTCGCATTTTTGCACAAAGAGAGCATGGATTACTTTCTTTGCGGTCTTCAAAAATTATTTGGGAAATATCAGTTGTTACTATATGATAGGGGATATTCATTTCCTCAGCCATTAACTTTATTCTTTCAAAATCAATGTTTTTAAAGCCTAAATCCACGGTAATGGCAATTATATCAAACTTATTAGGATAAAAGCGTTTTAAGCCATTTAAAGCGTGCAGAAGAGCAAGACTGTCTTTTCCACCTGATATGCCTACAGCAATTTTATCACCATCATCGATCATATGATAATCATCAATTGCTTTACGTGTTAAACTCATAACTTGTTGTAATTTCATAAAGATACTCCGGTATATAAATTAATTAATAATTAATTAACTCTGTAAATAACAGATAAAATATTTATCAACACTTCGTTAAACAAGTATATTTTATAATATTTTAGCAAAGAAATATATAAGAATTTTTATTTTTTGCGAAATATTTACACAACAAAAGTTCAATATGATATAATGTATACAATAATTCGACAAAAAATGATGTTCTAATATATATTTTACTTAGAGGATGGTTTTTATGGGTTTTAAATGGGACAAAAAGTATTTACACTGGGGTGTGACTGCATTTCTTGTTGCAGCTGCGGCAATTCTTTTTTATTATTTTGTTTTTCATAATGAGCAGTTTTTGCAGATTTTCAAAAATATTATTAATATATGTTTTCCGATTATTGATGGATTGGTTATTGCTTTTTTGCTCTGTCCGATGATTAATTGGTTCGAAAAGAAAGTCTTTGTATTATTCCGAAAAAAAGAGAAGAGAAGTGAACCCATAAGTGATACATCATTTAAATGGTTAAGAGTATTATCTATTTTTCTTTCATATTTAATTGTATTTGCTTTGATTTCTGCTTTTATCATTACAGTAGTTCCTCAGGTACGCATGAGTATTGAAAATATTTATCACCAATCTTCGCAGTACAAGACCAATATTGAAAACTGGATTATGGATTTGTTTGACAAAAATCCTGATCTTGAAGTTTGGGTTATGGATTCTTATGAAACATATGCGGCGCAGTTCTCTGAATGGAAAAATAGTTATTTATTACCGAAAGCACAGGAACTTCTTGCTACCGTATCAACCGGTGTATTTAATTTTTTTGGCGCCGTTTGGGATATTGTTATCGGAGCAATTGTTTCAATTTATGTTTTGTTTAGCAAAGAAAAATTTTCCGGCCAATTTAAAAAAATGGCCTATGGGTTTTTGAATACCAAGACAGCTAATGTATTAATTTCAAATATACGTATGGTAAATCATAAATTCAGCGGTTTTATTGTAGGTAAAATTTTAGATTCATTGATTATTGGGATTTTGTGTTTCCTGGGTTGTAGTCTTTTTGGATTTGATTATCCTGTATTATTGGGATTAATTGTAGGTGTAACCAATATTATTCCGTTTTTTGGCCCTTTTATTGGTGCAATACCGTGTATATTATTATTATTTATGATTAATCCGCTTCAAAGTGTATATTTTGCATTGTTTGTTTTGGCCCTGCAACAGTTTGACGGAAATGTATTAGGTCCTGCAATTTTAGGGGAATCTACGGGAATATCCAGTTTTTGGGTTATTTTTTCCATTACATTCTTTGGCGGTTTGTGGGGAGTACCCGGTATGATCGTCGGAGTTCCTTTGTTTGCAGTTTTTTATGCAATTATCAAAACGGCGCTTGTTACAAAATTAACAAAGAGAGAATTACCAACAGAAACCAAAGAATATGTGTATGTTGACTATATCGATACCGAAACCAAAGAATTTGTTGATTTGATGCCGGACAACGAACTTCAGGCTCAGGAAAAAGAACTGAAACGTCTAAAAAAGGAAGAAAAACGTTCAAAATGTAAGAATCCCTTTATTAAACGTAAAAATAACGATAAAACAAAGAAATAATATATTTATGATTTTTATAATATAAATTTTCAAACAAAATGATAAATTAATATTTTTGTTATTATTAGTGTATATAGTATTAAATTAAGATTATATTTTAAGGTCAACAAAAGACACCTTCAATAAACCATAATTTTGAGAGGTGTCTTTTAAATTGTAAATAAGAAGAATTTGTATTTATATAAGAATTTAAACGTATTAAAATATATAAAATACTAATAAAAATATTTTTCCTAATATACGCATAATTAAACCCAAAAAGAAAGAATATATGTTTATATGAATATTAAAAAGTATTATTTACGGCCTAACTCTGCGTTAAAGTTGTGTTTTGCGAATAGTTGCATCTCTAAATTTTCACTACTTTCTTTCTCTTTTTCTTATTAATTTAGTACGTTTCAACATAAATAAAAAAGAGACCGAATTATATAAAACTTAAATAATCCGATCTCTTGAATCATTTTTATAATTATTTTCGTCCGGCAGCATCAATAAAATTTTTAATTAATTCAACAGTACCGTCAATTCCAAGAATACCGCTGTCGATGGATAAATTATACGAAGAAGCCTGCCCCCATTTTTTGTTTGAATAATAATTATAATAACTCGCACGCTGTTTATCTTTTTTGGTAATCATATCTTTGGCTTCTTTTTCAGAAACATTATATTTTTCCATAATACGTTTGATACGTACATCTAAATCAGCATAAATAAAAATATTAATACAATCTGCTTCCTCACTTAAAGCATAGTCAGCACAACGTCCAATAATAACACATGCGCCCTCTTTTGCTACTTCTTTAATGGTATCAAACTGTGCCAAAAAGACTCTCTGGCCAATGGGCATATCAACATAAGCGCCGGTAGAATATCCCATAGAATATGTATCCATCACTAAATTATATAAAAAAGAGTTTGTAGGTCTTTCATCATGATTTTTAATCATTTCTTCGCAAAAACCACTCTCTTTTGCTGCTCTTGCTAATAACTCTTTATCGTAGCAAGGAATTCCGTAGGATTTTGCAAGTTTTTCACCAATTTCATGTCCGCCGGACCCAAACTGACGTCCTATTGTAATGATTGTATTGCTGTTCATATTTAATACCCCCATTCATACATTTAAACTTCAATAAATTATAAAATACCTCAATAAAATTATATCATAAAACAATTAAGTTATCGACTTTTTTTATAATCAATTATTCTTTGATTTAAATTCTTATAAGCCGTTTGCAACAGAGTAAGAATTATCTTAACTTTTCAAGTAATTTCTCAAAATAATCCGGCAAAGGTGCATTTACTTCAATATACTTACCGGTTCTTGGATGTATGAATCCTAAAGTCTGTGCATGCAAAACTTGACCTTCTGTATGATAAGGATCTTTACTGCTACCATAAACGGTATCGCCTAATAACGGATGTCCTTTGCTCGCCATATGCACACGGATTTGATGTGTTCTGCCGGTTTCTAATTGAAATTGTGCAAAAGCATGTCCTTTCAGTGGTTCTAATATTTTATAATGTGTAATAGCCTCTCTTCCATTCGGAACAATTGCCATTTTTTTTCGTTCTAAGGGATGTCGGCCGATTGGTGCATTGATTGTTCCTTCATTTTCCGTAAAATTACCTACAATAATCGCCTTATAGATTCTTTTGATAGAATGTTCTTTTAACTGCGCAGCAATTGCATTGTGAGCAAAATCATTTTTGCAAACAATCAATGAACCGGTGGTGTCACGATCAATTCGGTGTACGATTCCGGGACGCATTACGCCATTTATACCGGATAAATCATCTTTACAGTGATACATCAATGCATTTACCAATGTTCCGTCATAGTGACCTGCAGCTGGATGTACCACCATCCCTTTGGGCTTATTTACGACCAAAACATCTTTATCTTCGTATAAAATGTCTAAAGGAATGTTTTCCGCCCTTATTTCGGGTTCTACAGCCTCAGGAAGGCATACTAAAATCTCATCATCGGTCCGTACCGTATATCCGGGCTTGACATTTTTACAATTAACCGTTACATTTCCTTCTTTTATTAACTTCTGAAGATAACTTCTGGATACCGTATCAATCCATTCATTTATACAAACATCTAAACGTTCCCCTTCAGTTTCCATAGGAACTTGAAATCGTAATGTCTCCATTATTCGTTAGCATCCTCATCAAAATAAATCTGTTCCAACGATTCTTTTATCAATTCTTTTGATGGAATCGTATCAATTATTAATTTACCTAATTTACGAATATACACAGATTCTTTTGCATAACATAAACTTGAATCCGTATGCTCCATAATTGCAACCAATTCTTCAGCCGAAGCAAAAGTCTGTGTGATAGAAAGTCCAAAAAATACTAACATATCTCGAATTTCATAAAATTCTTCCATAGAAAGTAAATCTTTTTTCCATGATAAATACGTCTGGCAAACAAGAGAAAGTGATGTCAAATCTGCTTCTGACAGATCAGAATTAGCATTTTTTAATAAACGATAGAATTCTTCACTATAAACACCAATTGCTCTTTCTTTTGCTGTATCTTTTTCAATTCGTTCCTTCCATACCTGAATCCCACGTTGCGTCAACTCATAAATTGCATTTTCATCTCCGTCAGTCAATTCATACATATTTGAAATCATCCATTCAAACATAGATGCCTTATAAGAAACAGATAATTTAAAAGCAGCTGCAATACCATCAAGAAACTGCAACGGAGATGCCGTAGTAAGAACAGATAAATCCAAATAAACGGCTTTAGGTAATAGTTCTTTTCGAATAACACTTCCTTCTCCATCAACTAACGGAGAAATACTGACGCCGGCAAAAACAGAATCCGGTGTTACCGGAACCATAATCATAGATAATTTGGAATCATTTCCGTCAAATACACGATGTAAAGCATCCATAATCACAGAATCACTTAAAATAATGAAAGTATAATCCTTTTTTTTGTTATTAATAAAATCTCTTAGACGCGCATCGTTTTCATCATTTGCTTTTTTGAATTTTAACAAATTATCTTTATCAAAAGAATCTCTCCACGATTCCCAAGTTTTGTTTTGCATTGTTTCACTGCAAATCACAGCAAATTGCGCAGATTGAATACCGCAAACATCTTTAAAAACATTCCACTGTGCTCCGTCTTCATAAAAATACACCCCGAATTTGGTGCTTTTATTTTTCTCAATATATATTGTTTCGTACATAATAACACTCTTCCTTTAGATTTAAATTATATATTTAGGGATAATAAACGTTTCAATGAAAAACTTCCCGTCAAAAGGCGGGAAGCTTAATATCTTATATAAAATTACTGAATATCAGGCACATCAATGGAACCGCCACCGAGAATTTCCTGAAAATCACCTGAGATATCAACAGACTTCGGAGTAATAATAAAAATGTAATGAGAAATCTTCTGCATATTGCCTGACATTGCATAACATGATCCTGATGTAAAATCAATAATACGCTGAGCAATATCCATATCAAGCCCTTCTAAATTTAAAACAACAGTGCGATTACTTAATAATGTATCTGTAATTTCTCTGCATTCTTCAATCGATGTAGGTTTAATAACACAAACTTTCATACCGCCTCCATTTGAATTATTGTTTCTTCTGCTTTGTTTCATAGGAGTAACTTTAGAAATTTTCTTGGGTTTTTCTTCTACATAAGAATCATCTTGTTTTACAGACATTTCTTCTTCCATGGGGCCGTCATCATAGTAGCCTTCATCATCACTATCATATGTATCGTTATCATTTAATTGCATTGCATTTAAAAACTTGTCCATCATTCCCATTGTAAAAAATCTCCTTCATCACATAAACTGATTATACATTATAATTACGTTCGCCGAAAATGCCGGTTCCAACTCTTACGTAAGTAGCTCCCTCTTCAACGGCTACTTCATAATCGCCGGTCATACCCATAGACAACTCTCCGACACTTATATTATCAGTTTTTTCAGCCATTGTGTCAACCATTAATTGCTTTAAATTAACAAAATATTGACGATTTTCTTCCGGATTCTCTACATATGGTGCAATTGTCATCAAACCGCACACTTTTAGACCGGGCAAGTCAATTACGTCCTTATAAAATTGAAATACTTCTTCGGTCAATAATCCGAATTTCGTTTCTTCCTTGGCAACATTCACTTCCAGAAGCACTTTTACGGTTACATTTTTCTTTAATGCTTCTTTGCTTATTTCTTTTGCAAGTTTAAAACTGTCAACACTGTGTATCATATACACTTTATCAACAATATATTTTACTTTATTGGTCTGTAAATGCCCTATCATATGCCAACGTATATCGGAGGGAAGTTTTTCGTACTTATCTATGATTTCCTGTACTTTATTTTCGCCAAAATCACGACAACCGCAATCATAGATTTCCTGTAACATTTCAACCGGTTTTGTTTTACTGACTGCAATCAAAGTAACTTCATCCTGCTGTCGTCCTGCTCTATCACATGCATTTTTAATATTGTATAAAACATTATTATAATTATCTTTTAAAAATGACTGACTCATTATACAGCCTGCCTTTCATCGAAGAATACTTGATAATACAATTAAAATCATTTATATGAAATAAAACATTCTTATCTTTATTCATATAAAAGTGCATCATCCGTAACGCTGCTTGCGTCTAAAACAATATAATCGTATGCATTTAAACCATATTCCGTATTAGATTTAACAATTGCATATTCATCATTTTGATAAAGAATAATAATCTGTCTGAAGTCAGCATAGCCTTTGTTCATATTATATACGCCGATTAAGGTTGCTTTTTTGCTGACTGCATATTTTTCGCCGGAATCCTGGCTAATCAAATAATCACCAATACGAAGGCTCTCGTCACTGACATAATAATCAGTATCCGTCTCGTTATAGACAGTCAATTCAATCTCTTCCGCTGATAATGTACCATCCTCTTGGTAAGCTTCTCTTACAAAGATATAAGTTCCGTCATTCCCGGCCTCTTTACTCATAAAGTCTTTGGGAATCAGGAAAAATTCCTGTTCGGCAATAGCTGAATTCGGTATTTTTAAACCTTGTTCTTCTTCTGTAATCAATTCAATATCAATAAAACGTTCCGTACAGTAATTTACTACCGAATTATTTAAGCCCAGGATACAATAATAGTCTTGACCGCTGGTAAAAATCTCTGTGGAAGCCCATGAAACATCCTGGGTTTTCAAAAACTTAACCTGCACATATTCCGCCTCTTGTAATTCTTTTGCACGCTCTTCTGTAACCGGAATTACAATGGACCAATGTTCAGATTTGACAAATTTATAAACCGCATCTCCGGGAGCAACCAGTTCATTATTAATCAACTGTGTTTTTTCATAATCCTTCTTTTCAAATGTTTCTTCTGTAACTTCCTGCGGTTGCAAATCTTCATAACCGTCCGTATGATAAACAACATAACCGCTTTTGGCTGCATTACATAATTTAACACCATAGGCAATGGTTCCGTTTTGTAATTCATCAATACTGTTTAAAATATTCAAATTAGCAAGTTTTAAGGAAGTTCCCTGCAAATCATATTTAAAACTATACACTTCCGAAAAATTCTCAGGTTCAAAATCTTTTACAAAACTTACAATATCACCCTTAATTTGGTTCAGATCTTCATCTGATAAAGTATTTTCGCCTAAAGTATCCGACTGTAACATTTCCGTTAATTTTCCATTGCCGTCAACGGTATAAACAAGGTCTCCGCAAGCAACTTTTTCTGTTTCCCGTGCATAATAATTAACATATCCTGCATCTTGGGTTGTAATAACCTCTTCATCGCGTATCATAATTCCGTTATATACATTGTTTACGGATAAAGAGCCCATTTTTACCTCATATCCTACTACCGGATTCGAACGTATATAAAGAATCACACAAATAACAACATAGATTGCGATTACAACAAAAATCAGCATACCTATGTTGAAATTAATGGGTTTTCTAAATTTTTCAATTTTGTTTGTTTTTGTGTTCGATGCCATAAAAATCACCTTTATGTTCCGATACTATAATGTCCAGTATTATGTTTCATTCAAAATAAAAAGCCCCGGAGCCCCGAGGCTTTCTTAATTTCATTTTCATTAAAATGCTTGAGGCGCTTGTATGTAAGTCTTATAACTCAACCATTACTCTATCCTTCAATGATTCAGGAATAGGTCCCTTTGAAGTAGAAACAGAAAGGAACATATCAACATTAAATTTCTCACTAATAACTTCAAGGTCTGTAATAACCTTCTCTAAAGAATCAACTGTACAATTTGCCAACCCAAGGAAATTATCGAAATACATCTGCTGTAAATCATGATCCTGTGAAATGATTCCGGATAAAAAGCCAATGAACATATCACTGCTGCTTACAAGATATTCTGATACATTAATCAGACGAATTTTATTATTCAATTCATACATGTGTTTTGTGGAAGAATCAAGGAATACAACGTTACCTAAAATTTCCTTCACGTCTGTATTAACCTTCTCAAGTAATACCTTTGATTTTCCTTTACCATTATCGCCAATAATCATACGAACCATAATGACATACACCCCCATAGTTATATTTTACATTTTATATAAAATGCATTTTGGAAAATACATTTTCCGTTCCTCTTAATTATAGTCGATATAGCCCAAAAAGACAACCTTTTTATGTGGATATATCGTTAAAATATTATGTATATATTATGACTATTTTCCGGCAGCTTCCAAAAGCATATTCATATCATTATACAGATTATCACGCTTGTCAGCACGTAAAATGACAGATATGTAAGGATTGCCGGCATTATCCTTAAGATACAAGATTAAACAATTGCCCGCTGCATTGGTGGTTCCGGTTTTACCGCCCAGAATTGTTATACTTTCCGGTGCTTCCACATTCCCCATAAAATATTGGTTTGTATTACGGATATCAATTGTTTTCTGATTTCCTTCTGCATCTTTGTATACAGATGTATACGATGTTAATTGAATGATTTCACGAAAACGTTCATATTGAATTACTTCATTAAAAATCAAATACAAATCATATACGGTGGTATAATGATTATCCTCGGTTAAGCCGTGAGGATTACAAAAATTCGTATTAGTTGCTCCTAATGCTCTGGCTTCTTCATTCATCAAGGTACAAAAACTCTCTGCATCGCCTGAAATATGTTCCGCAATAATCAATCCCACATCATTGGCAGAATAAATTAATAATACATTCAATGCCTGATCCAGAGTAATCACATCTCCCGGTTTAAAATTATAAACCTGCGCTCCTGATTCTGTAATTTTACAATTCTCCGTTACTACAATTTCATCCTGCAAATTACCGTATTTTAAAGCAACCAAAGCAGTCATTATTTTGGTCAGACTGGCGGGCGGAAGTTGTTCATAAATATTCTCTGCATACAAAATTTCCTTTTGATTCAAATCAAAAAGACCGGAAGCATAAGAATTCTCTAAGTTAACTCCGGGCATGGAAATCTGTGTTCTGGAATCCACACATAAGTCTCCCGAAAAGGCAGGCAATGTGTTCTCTTCAAAAGAACCATTGGCTACCATATATGCAGAAGAAGGCATTCTGCGAGAAAACTCCATTTCATAATTCGCAGAACCGCAACCAACCAGTGATACAATACAAGATGCAATTAAAAGTATGGATACTATCTTATTTGTACATTTCACGCCACTCTAAATCTCCTCTGTCCAAAGACTTTATCAGCAGTTCAGCTGTTGCAAGGTTTGTCGCTAGGGGAATATTATGCATATCGCACAACTTTACAACATTATTTACATCAGGTTCATGAGATTTCGGATTTAACGGATCACGTAAAAAAATGACCAAATCAATCTGATTATGTTCAATTTGTGCACCAATCTGCTTTTCGCCACCTAAATGACCAGCAAGAAATTTGTGTATTGTTAAATTCGTCACCTCTTCCACCAATCTTCCGGTGGTACCGGTTGCAAACAATTCATGCTTACATAAAATACCTCTATATGCAATACAGAAGTTCTGCATTAATTTCTTCTTTGCATCATGTGCAATCAACGCTATATTCATATTTATACCCCCTGAATAAAAACCCTTCTAATTATTATATTTGCGGACTGCCTGTAATCGTACATTTAAAACAAACCCCATTCCGATATACAAAGCAACCATCGATGTCAGACCCGCACTTACAAACGGTAAAGGAATACCTGTATTAGGCATCAAACCTGTGGCAACCGAAATATTAAGAATTCCTTGAAAACCAATCAAAGCCCCCATACCGGATGCAATAATTTTACCGGCCATATCTTTTGCCTTATATGCTATTATAACACATTCTACAGCAATTCCAAAGACTAAAAATACAACCAGGCATCCGCCGATAAAACCTAATTCTTCCCCGATTATGGTAAAAATAAAGTCTGTCTGCGGTTCGGAAATAAAATTACCGTTTTTTACGGAATTAACTACATTATTATTTAATCCTTTTCCTGCCAACTGCCCGGAACCAATGGCCATTACCGAGTTTAATTGCTGATAAGCCTCTGCTGTCGCATAATCTTCCGGATGCAACCATGCCATAATTCGATTACGCTGATAATCTTTAATTAAAGTCTGTCCGGGTTGCAATACCTGGATAAAAACAATAACAAACGTCGGAATTGCAACACCAAGTATGCTGAATACATATTTATAAGATATTCCACCTACAAAAAACATGGTACAAAATACAAGAAAAACCATAATTGTTGTTGATAAATCCGGCTGTTCATAAATCATAAATAATACCGGACCAACCAACGCAAGTGCAAAGAAAATAATCTTAAGTTCATTGATTTTTTCTTCATATTTCATTATAAACTTTGCAAAGAATAGAATCAATAGGATTTTTGCCAATTCGGAAGGTTGAAACTGGATACCGATATCCAACCATCTTCTTGCATTATTAACCTCAACACCGATTATCAGAACCAAAACTAACAATACTGCATTAATGGCATATATAACCCACCAAAAACGCAGGAATACACCGTAATCAAAGAGAGAAATCACAACCATCAGAAAAAGCCCCAGCAAAAACCCCATAAGTTGTTTTTGCTGAAGTTCTTTTTCGGCACTGCCAACTGCTAAAATTCCAATAATACTTAAAGCAATCAGCATAACGACCAATTTAAAATCATAGTCTTTAATACGGTACTTTTTAAGCATTTTGCTTCTCCATTAATTATTTGTTACGTAAATCCAAAATGGGTATATTGGCATAAAGAGTAGGTGTTTTGGAAGCATTCATACTCTTCATGCCGGTTTTGGAAATCTGAATTTCCATTGTTTCCACGTCAATTTTCATATATTTAGAAATTACTTCCGCAATATCTGCTTTGATACGTTCCAAAATTTCAGGCGAACAATTCACACGATCTGAAATCAAAAGAATCTTTAAACGATCTTTTGCTACATCAGAGGATTTTTTCTTTTTAAAAACAGAAAATATATTCTTCACAGTTTACACCTCCTGTTTCTTTTTGAAAATTTCAGAAACTCTTGTCCAAAAAGTAACTGTTTTGGGAAATTCCATCAAAGGTACTTCCAGACCGGTCACACGTTTAGTGATATTCATATAAGCAATTCCGGCATATGTATTGGAACCCACAAGAGGCTCGCCCTGATTTGTAGCAATTACAACATTCTCATCATCCGGAACAAAACCAAGAAGAGGAATGGATAAAATATCCACGACGTCATTAATTGACATCATATCTCCACGCTTAATTAAATCATTACGTACACGATTTACTACCAAATCGATTTTGTTGAATTCATTTGCTTCTAAAAGACCAACAATTCGGTCTGCATCGCGAATCGCCGAAACCTCAGGCGTAGTAACTACAATAGCTCTGTCAGCAGCCGCAATAGCGTTTTGAAAACCCTGTTCAATACCTGCCGGACAATCTAAAATCACATAATCATACTGCTCTTTTAAGGCAGCAATCATTTTTTTCATTTGTCCGGGATTTACGGACGATTTATCCCGCGTTTGTGCAGAAGGCATTAAATACAGGGACGGATACCTTTTATCCTTAATCAAAGCCTGTTTAATACGACAGTTTCCTTCTACTACATCCACAAGATTGTATACAATACGGTTTTCAAGTCCCATAACAACGTCAAGGTTTCTTAAACCGATATCCGTATCAATCAACACAACTTTTTTACCCAAAGAAGCAAGACCTGTACCGACATTTGCAGAGGTTGTGGTCTTACCAACCCCGCCTTTACCTGATGTAACGACAATTACTTCACTCATACAATCCTCCATATTCTGCTTCTCTTATGAGAAAAGCGAACGTATTAAGAAATATTTGTCATCTGATATGTCTAAACAAGACTATTCAGTAATTCTTTGGTAATTTGCTCTGTTATAATTTTTTTATCTTTTACATATGCAATTTGTGACTCAAAACCGGTTTTCTTTTTCCATCTTGATATCTTTTTGCCTCGGTACTCCAATCTGCCTATGCCAACCTTTTCCGGCATAAAATCCATAGCTGCAACAACATAATTATTTCCGTTATCAATGCCTGCATATGCCTCACCATACAATCCTCCGAATACAAAAATACTATGAGTGGACATAATAACGGCGCCCTCCGAAACATTTCCGAAAACAACCATATCTTTGTCTGCTTTAAGAATTTCTCCGGGTTCAATACATCTTTTGTAAAAAACAACTCTTTCTTCTTTGGCAGGAACTTCTTCAACAACCGGTTCGACTATAACAGGTTCTTCTTTTATCTCTTCCGGTTCAATAGGATGCTTGTCCAACAGATAAACAATATCCAACTGTGTTTCACGAGTAATTACATCAACAATACGAGCCTCTTCCTCTTCTGACAAGTCTCTTCCTTCTAAAGAAAGTATTGTCTGTACATTACCAAAAAAGTGTGCGGATTCGCCGAATTTTCTTGCAATTTCAGATAAAAGTTCTTCAAAATCAAGATCAGCATTTAAATATACCGTCATTCCGCCGGAAGTATTTTTAATTCTGACTGCATTTTTCATTTCGGTGCCTCCTTTTATTAGTCTCCTGTTGTTGTCGCCGTTAACGGCTGGTCTGCCGTACCGGTAATAATCTCTTCTTCTTCCGCAAGTCCGTAATAATACATAATTACGTCTTTGGTAATCTGTGCGGCATAATCAGATGAATAGCCGTGTAAAACTCGAATTGCAATAGCAATTTCAGGGTCTTCGTAAGGGGCATATCCTACAAAAAGAGCATGGTCTGAACGGGATGCTGTTTCCTGTGCCGTACCTGTTTTACCGGCAACGTTTACTGCAACCGTAGAGAAATATGCTTTTTTCTGAACTACCTGACGCATACCGGCATGAATTGCATCCCAGACATTGTCTTCCAGTTCAATTTCATTTCTGATTTTCGCACTATTATCAAACTGCAAATTACCGTTTGTATCGGTAACTTTGTCAATCAGGGTAAGATTATAAACCGTTCCGCTGTTGGCAACCGCAGTGACATATCTTGCCAAACCTACTGTAGTATAGGCGTGTGTTCCCTGTCCGATGGCTGAAGGAACCGGAAAAGCATCCGAAACCTGAGGACTTGCCTCTAAAATCTCCACACCGGAAGGTTCACTTAATCCGAACAAGTCCGTATATTTAGAAAGTGTATCAATTCCCACTGTTGCATTGTAACCGTCTTCATCCTGGGACATACGATATCCAACTTCATAAAAATAGCAGTTACAGGAATTCGCAATTGCTTCCGTAATATCAAGTCTTCCGTGCGCTCCTGAATATATCCAGCAGCGATGAATGGTTCCGGTTAATTTATCAAAACTTCCTTCGCAACGGATATCCTCATTGAGCGTAACTACGCCTTCTTCTAGCGCTGCTACAGACATACACATTTTCAGAGTAGAACCGGGAGCACTTTTATTCTGGGTCGCATAATTCCAAAGAGGTCTGGACAAATCACTGTTTAATCGTGCAAGATATTCAGAATCCGCAGAATTGGCCAGTCGGTTATTGTCATAGCCCGGGTAAGAAACAAGTGCTTTTACATCACCGGTATTTACATCTGTGATGACACAAGAACCGGAACAGGGATCCAGTGCTAATTGCGCAGGGGTAATTTCCAGTTCGGAAATGCAATCAACCATAAAATTATAGGCAGAAATACGTCCGGATTTCAGCCCTGTAATCTTTGATTCATCCACATTAATCAAATCCTGATCCCACAGAATAATACAAATTTGTTTGCCGGTAATATTATTGTTGGCAATCATATATTTATAGAGTTTCTTGTTAAATTCCGTGTTATTCTGAAGTGCATCAATAATATAATCCACCAGCCCTGCATATATTTCATCCGAATCAGAATATTGTACTTCTAAATCCAATTTTGTAGTATCAATCCAATTCATCGAAATTGCATAATTTAAATATTCTTTTAAACTAATGGTCTCATCTTTTGTCCATGCAATATATGTAGCATCCGTAGTGTCGATAGCATCTCTTACCAATACACCGTGATTATCCGACATCAGCATAGTAACAATATAACTCTGGTAATTACAATATTCCTTGGATAACCTGTTATAAGGTGTTGCGCTGACCATTAATTCATCATATAATTCGGCGGATACACTTTCTTTCTTGGTTAAAAACTTCTCATAAACCGCTTTTTCGGTTTCACTGGCGTAACTTTTCGAAAAACGTGAAGTGTCAATTACATTATTATTAAAAAGTGCAAAATATACATCATCAATCGGGATATACATATCCTTTGAATCCTGATCAGCAGGACTCACCTTGGTATTTCTGATTTTATTTACCAAAATACCGGCAATTTTTTGTTCAAGAATATTGTAAACCGCAATTTGCAAGTCTTTGTCAATGGTAAGATAAATATCATTACCGGCTATGGGCTCCACATAATCTGCTGTTTCAATGATTTTACCCATATTATCTACATAAATGGTTTCCGAACCTTTTATGCCCTGCAAATAACTTTCCATAGATTGTTCAATACCTGTTTTACCAACATAATCATTCAAAGAATAATTTTCATTCTCTTCAGACAGAACAGCATATTCTTCTGTTGAAATCTTACCGGTATAACCAATAATCTGCGCAAAATATACAGGATCGTTATATTTTCGGATGGTTGACTGTGCAACACTTACACCGGGTAATACATCACTGTTTTCAATTACAACAGCCAATGTTTCCTCAGAAATATCGGAAGCAACCGTTGTTGCAATGTATTTTTGATAACTGTTTAAAGACAATGCATAACGAATGGTTATAATTTGCAATACTTCTTCCTTGGTATAACCGCCGCCGGGAACAAACGATGTATTCACACCGGGTTCCTCATAATATCCGATTCCGTATTTTTTACGACCGCATAGATATTCCACAACATCATCCGGCGTTGCTGTTTTTTCATCATATTCCAAATCGGAAGTATACCTTTTACCATAAATATCTGCAAGAAAGCGCAGTAATCGGGTTCCTTCCACAGTAAAAACATATTCCCCGTCTTCATTGACGCGAATATTGAAATCACTGATTACTTCATCACCGTTTTCTTCAACCAGTTTAATCAAACGATAAATGGTATCATTTAAAGTGGCATTTTTATCACTGCCGGACTCATAAACATCCTCTAAAGTAATATTATAGGCAAGTTCATTATAGGCCAGTAAGTTACCGTTACAATCGTAAATGTTTCCTCGGGTGCTGGTGAGCGAACGCTCTCGAACGATTTTAAGTCGAAAGTTATTTAAATAATCTTCCCCCTTAACAATCTGTAAATCAAATAATCTGTATACAAGTGTAGAACAAAGAAGAATAAACGCAATGATAAGCACAAAAAGTCTGGATGAAATTACGGTAATAATTGATTCTTTCCACTTGGCAAACAATGGCTTTTACTCCTCTTTTTTCTTCTCTGCTCGTCTGAATATATCCGAAATTAATAGCAACAACGGATAAAAAATAACCGCCACAAAAATGGTATATACCAATTCCGGTAAAATAATGTTCAAAAAATAATATCCAAAATCAAATCTGCTTCTTAATAAGAATAATAAAACATATACTATGATTGAATATAATAAATCACTGACGGTAATCATAATCAACGGTAATTTAATATCATCCGGATAAAAGATATTATGGAAAAATCCGTTTAAATATCCAATATACATATATAAAAGTGCATAAAACCCAATAATATCAAAGAAAAATATATCCATTAACAAGCCGCAGAAAAAACCGACAAAAACACCATACCGATCACCTTGCATAAATCCACTGCAGGCAGTTAAGATAATTAGGAGATTCGGTACAATCCCCTGAATTGCCAAAGCACGAAAAACAGTACTTTGTAAGATAAACGATATGAAAATCAATAAAACTGCGGTAATTACCTTTTTCATATTCTGCACCTGAATTTTTTAGCAAAACACTTCTTCATTTTGCTTTAATCTATAGTTTGTTTTAATTCCGTAATCACCAACACTTCACTCAGATGTTTAAAGTCCACTGCCGGTGTTATATAACCTGATTTGGTAAGATTATTGGAATCCTCTTCTATGTAACTGACATATCCGATCAAAATACCGGGTTGGAAGCGGTCACTGATATCAGAAGTTACTACTTTATCTCCTACTACAACCTTATCATCTTCATCGACTAACTGGCTAAAGCGAATATATCCGTTCTCCATCGTAGATAAATCACCACTGACAATTAAATTATCCGAAGTAGATAATACAGTAGCACTAACATTGGATGTGTCGTCAATAACAGAAACAACTTGCGCCCAGTTGGGTCCTACATTCACAACTCGTCCTACAAGACCACTGCCCGCCATAACATTCATATCCGGCTCAATTCCGTCATTTGTTCCTTTGTTAATAACAAATGTATCAAACCAGTTATTAGAACCGCCCATAATGATGCGTGCACCGATTTTATCGTAATCAGAATACTGTTGATCTAATGAATATAGTTCTCTTAAGGTGTTTAATTCATACTTATCCTGCATTAATGCAGTATTTTCGATGGTAAGTTCATCCACCTGCTGTTTAAGAGCTTCATTTTCAGCCAATAAATCTTTGATTTGAGCCAAAAGTTCTGCCTTGTCGGTTAAATAACCGCCAATCTTACTCAAACCGTTCTGAAAGGGAACAACAGTATATCCTACAATATAATTAGCCGTATTAAATTTGAAATCAGTCATAAACGTTAAACACATCAGCAAAACACATACAGATGATAAAATCAAAATCCAGTATTTCACCGGCAGTTTAAAACGCTCTTTTTTTCTTTTTACAAGAGGGCTCATAATATGCTTTTCCTTTTATCGCTGATATGCAACAGATTTAAACTTATCGTTCTTTATGATCTCCGCAATCCCATCAATAACACTTTCCACCGCAGAATCCGCCACATTTACTTTTAAGCCGGTTCCGTTGGCCAAAATCGTTCCGAAATCGCTCACCAAAGAACCGCCGCCGGTCAAATAAAGCCCATGACGATAAATATCTGCAGATAACTCGGGCGGAGTACGTTCTAAAATAATTTTGACGTTATCAATAATGGTTTTAAAATGTTCGCGCAAACACTCATCCACTAATTCCGTAGGAATCTCGCGTTCCATAGGAAGACCGGATACAATATCACGACCGTAAACCACTGCTTTTTCATTCTTTTGTTTCAATTCATGCAGACTCATTTTTAATTTTTCAGCAGTCTTAAATCCAATTAAAAGATTATATTCTCTTCTGACAGCTGCACGAATGGCATCATCAAATTTGTATCCGCCGGTTTTGATTAACTTACTTAAAACAATACCTCCCAAAGAAAGAATGGAAATTTCAGTGGTATTATAACCAACATCCACAATCATAACGCCCTGAGAAGTTTTAACATCAACTCCAAGACCAATACCGTTGGCAACTGCTTTTTCTACCATCATAATCTTCTTTGGTTTTAAATTAGCATCTTTTATCAAATCATAAAAAGCACGCTTTTCCACTTCCGTAACATCTGTAGGAACTGCTATATAATATTCGCAATTTTTATAATTGCCTTTTGAAATGTCATTGATAAAATAACGTAATAAAATCTGCATATTTTTAATATCCGCAATAACACCACTGGTCAAAGGATACGTTACCTGAATGTTATCCGGCGCCTTTTCATACATTTCAAAGGCTGAATCGCCGTATGCAAATACATTATTTTTATTTTCAATGGCAATCATATTCTTCTCTACCATTGTCGCAGATGTACGTTCATTAAAAACGCGAATTGTACTTGTTCCTAAATCAATACCAAAAACATTATTTGTCATAATGATACCTTTCTTTTGTAATTTATCTATCCAAAAAAATGGATATATAGATTGCAAATAAACATATTTTTATAAAAAACATCATTTATTTCTTCGTATGAACATAGTTATTTTATCATAGAAAAAATATGATGTATACCAAATCCGTCGAAAAAATTTCGACTTATTTCGTGCTTAACAAACACTCTTTAGACAATATATTTCTGCATTCAACATATAAATACAGCATATCTTTATCAAAATACTTACTGCTTGCGAACAATTTTGCCGCTTGTCTCATCTATAGCAAGAATTTTGGCGTTTATTAAAGACTGCATTGACATCATAATGCCGTATTTTGCATGAGGCCAGGTAAGTCCACCCTGGAAATATACCGCATAAGGCGGTTTGATAGGCGCATCCGCACTTAATTCAATGGATGAACCGGACACAAAAGCCCCTGCCGCCATAATAACATCACTGTCATATCCTGGCATTGCCCAAGGCTCAGCGAATACGTGACTGTCTACCGGTGATGACTTCTGAATTCCCTGACAGAATGCAATGACAGTCTCAGGGGAACCAAGCGTAATTGCCTGAATAATGTCATGACGTTCTTCTGCTCCCGTAGGGATTACGAGATATCCTAACTTTTCATAAAGACTTGCTGCAAAAATTGCGCCTTTTTCCGCATTGGCAACAACGGTAGGCGCAAGGAAAAAGCCCTGATAAAAGTCTTTTAACACGCCTAATGACGCGCCGACTTCCTTACCAAGTCCGGGGGAAGTCAGTCTGTAAGCAGCATTCTCTACACACGCCTGTTTTCCTGCAATATAACCGCCGATGGGTGCAAGTCCGCCGCCGGGATTCTTAATCAGAGAACCGACTACCATATCCGCACCTACATCAGAGGGCTCTAATTCTTCCACAAACTCGCCGTAGCAGTTATCCACCATACAAATCACGTCAGGTTTGATATTTTTAACAAATTTAATTAATGCACCGATTTCTTTTACCCCAAAAGACGGTCTGGTCTGATATCCTTTGGAACGTTGAATGGTGACAAGCTTGGTTTTGTCATTGATTGCTTTTGCAATATTGTCGTAGTCAAAAGTACCGTCAGGTAACAAATCAACCTGCTTATAGCTAATGCCATATTCTTTTAAGGAACCCTTTGAATCGCGAATACCGATTACTTCTTCTAAGGTATCATAGGGCTTGCCTACAGGGCTTAAAAGTTCGTCTCCGGGGCGTAAATTACTCATTAATGCAAGTGCTAATGCATGGGTTCCGCAAGTAATCTGGGGACGAACCAAAGCATCTTCCGTGTGAAAAACATCTGCATATACTCTTTCTAAAGTATCACGACCGATATCGCTGTATCCGTAACCGCTTGTGCCCAGCATACATGCCTCGCTGACCTGATTCTTTTGCATTGCTGCAAGCACTTTCATCTGGTTAATTTCAGCCATTTTATCAATTTCAGCAAATCTTGGCTCTAATTCTTCCAGAACCTCTGATGCATAGTTATAAAGGGCGGCGGAAATGCCCATATTTCTGTAAATATTTTCAGTCATTATTGTATACCAAACCTTTGTAATTTATTATAATTTCTCTTCAACGTAAATCGCTCTTGAACCGCCGATAAACTTCGCCCTAGTTCTTGCGCAGACTACGTGTGCTTCTCCTATTTTATCAGAAGATAAGCGAACAGGCACTGCCACATCTTTTAAATGCATACCAATTAAGGTATCGCCGATATCCATACCTGCATGGGCTTTGATATGTTCCACAGCAACAGGATTTGTAAAATATTTGTACGCCGCTGTTGCAAAAGAACCGCCGGCTTTGGGCTGAGGCATTACATTCACTTCTTCATAGCCATACTTCTCTGCCGCCTCAGCTTCAATAATCAAAGCACGGTTTAAATGCTCACAACACTGTGCCGCAAGATAAACTTTGGCTTCCTTGGTTGCTGTATAAATGCCTTCAAAAAGGCTCTCTGCCAATTCAGGGCTTGAAAAGGAACCGATTCCCTGTCCTGCCACTTCACTGATGGAACAGCCGATAACCAGGATTTGTCCTTCTTTTATCTTGGAAACTTCTATAAGTTCTTTGGTTAAGTTATAGCCTTGTTGTTTGATATTTTCTAAATTCATACTTTTTATCCTTATAAAATATATTTAATATTACATATTATTGTATTTTATCAACATATGTCCCGGTAACCGCATATTGATAACCATTAGAAAAACGAATACTATCAATTTTAACTAAAACTGTTTCGCCTTCTTTGATATTCAAAATAGGGTCATCCTCGGAAATTAATTCACTGGCTTGTTCCGGTGTTATGATTCCCTGTGTTGCTTCTTCAATAACAAGAAGCACCGAAATATTTGCTTTATGTGTAAGGTCAGGTCCTTGATAAATAATACCGGCAAAGGAATCAAAAGAAGCTGTAACCCAAACAGTCTTGCCCTTTATATTTTCACCATTATTAAATGCAGTTACGGCATCTGTTAATGTCTCATAATCTGCAGTCAATTCCGGCTCTTTTTCACAACCGCCTAACATACCCACAAACAAAAACACCGATAAAACTAATATAATTCGTTTGATACCTTTATTCATTACACATTCTCCTTTACACAATATCTTTCTTTTTCAAATACTTCATCATCTCTTCAAACACCGCATCATCATTATGCCCGACTTCAATTTTATCAAGCCATTTTACGTCCTTTTCACGCTTAAACCAGGTAATCTGGCGCTTCGCAAAATGCCTGGTGTCACGCTTTAAGATATAAACGGCTTCCTCTAAAGAAATCTCGCCCTCTAAATATGCCAGAATTTCCTTATATCCCAAGCCTTGCATGGATATATAATTGCGGTTCAATCCTTCCGCCTGTAATGCTTTTACCTCGTCAATCAGGCCTTTTTCCAGCATAATGTCGATTCTCTTCTCAATACGCTCATAGAGAAGTTTCCTATCGTCTGTCAACACAAAAAAAGCATAATTGTAAGGCGATTCCTTCTCGGCCTGTTCTGCATTATGTGCAGAAATCTTCTCGTGATGAGTCTCAAAAAACTCCAAAGCACGAATGACTCTTTTAACATTGCCCGCAGGAATTGCTTCGGCCGATTCCGGATCTACAGATTTTAAACGCTCGTGCAGGGCTTCTTTGCCGAATTCATCCGCAAACCGCTGTAATTCATCACGCAAGGCTGTATTTGCCTCTTCCTCTTCTTTGAATTCAATGTCATACAAAAGAGACTGGATATAAAAACCGGTTCCCCCTACGAGAATAGGGATTTTGCCCTTGGCATAAATCTCTGCCATGGCTTCCTTGGCCATCGTCTGAAACCGCACAATATTAAACTCTTCCGTCGGTTCCAAAACATCAATCAAATAATGTTTAATGCCCTGCATTTCTCCCGGCATTATTTTCGCAGAACCGATATCCATACGCTTATACACCTGCATGGAATCCGCAGAAATAATCTCACCGTTTACAGCCTTGGCAAGTCGTATGGAATTGTCTGTTTTTCCCACTGCCGTAGGTCCGGCGAGGATAATTAATTTGGGTTTCTGCATGTTTACTCCACTTTATAGAGATACCAATCTAATTATTACAAATTGCCTATTTTCTTCATCAACAAGAACTACACTACCTTTGCCATTAACAAATTCATAATTTATTACCGTATAGTCATCTAAGCTTCCGTCAACAACATAATCATACCAATCAAATACCGGAAAAGCATTATTATATGGACTCGTACGATAATCCCTTAATTTTGCACCATATCCTTGTAGAAAACCATATTTATGATCTGATAAAGAAAGAATCTCTTTATAATTCATATTCATATAATTCTCTTCCAAATATGCCATTTCTTCCAGTTCTTCTTCCGTATACATCACACCAATATATTTTGGATCAGTACTAAACCCATTCCACCCAGGATAGCGACGAATCGGGGTGCCATCAGAATAATATTTACTTGGATCATTAAAAAACACATAATCTTTCAGTTCTTCCATATAAATATCATATTCTTCAGAATCATTTACTTCATAAGAAATAATACTTCTGAATCCATAGAATGGTGTTTCACGATAATAATATCGTAAGTTTTCTGCACATTCCGGCACATCATAATAAACATATCCACCCGCAGAAACAAATTCATCCACGGAACTAAATTCTGTTTTGCGGACGTACGGAAAAATAATTTTAATAATAATAAACATTGCCAACGCGAAAACTAAAAATAATACTAAAATTATTCCAAAAACAATGGTTGATTTTTTTAATTTACTTTTGTTTTCCATATAAATTCTCCTTTTTACTCCGTTTTATAAAGTAGCATATTTAATAGCAACAAATCTTCCGGTTTCTTCATTCACAAGTATAGCTTCATAGGTACCATCAAAAGAGTGAAAATATAAAATATTATACTCTTTTATATCATCGTCTACGACATAATCATACCAATCACGGATTTTAAACACATCATCCGCATATTCCGGTTTATTTTCCATATATTCGCTTACTGTTCTTTCGTTGCGAATTTTATATTCATTTTCTTCTATGTATGCATAAAATTCTTCTTCATCCTCAATAACAAAAGAATATGCACTTTCTACTTCAAAAAACATATCATTACAATAATATTTGATATCGGTTGCATTTTCAGGTATATCCATCAACACAACACCGCCATATTCATCAAATTCCTCAACTGAAGCAAACTCAGTCTCTATATG
>JAZNLG010000242.1:0-14061 GCA_045578965.1 Lachnospiraceae bacterium
TTGCAGCGATGTGCCCGTTACCTTTGGGAATGCGGCAGGTGCAGAACTAACCATCAGCGGTTTTACTTCTACATACGGTAATTGGGTGTCAATTTTTACGGCAGTGGCAATGTGTTGTTTTGCATTCTCTACCATCATTGGTTGGGGGTTATACGGTGCCCGTTGTGCGGAATTTATTTTCTCATCGAAGATTGTCAAACCTTTTATGGTGGTATATTCTATGGTGGCGGTAATCGGTGCGACCGTGGATTTAGGGTTGGTATGGAGTATTGCGGAGACTTTTAACGGTTTGATGGTAATTCCGAATCTGATTGCCGTTTTATTGTTGTCAGGTACGGTGTTAAGATTGATAAAAGAGTATTTCAAAAAGTAGGAAAAAGATTGAGTTTACCAAAAGTAGTGAGTATAATAAGAGTGCTTATGACCCAAAGAAGCATATAATTAAAAGGGTTATATGATGCAGAAATATGATTGAATACCGGGAGGCAGACAGTTTTGTTTACTTTTGAATCATTAAGAAAAGAATACAATACTTTTATCTATAAGGATTATGTAGTGGAACGCAAGGAAAATTCCTATCGCGTGGTATACCACTTCAGCATTCCGGGACTTCGGGATTTTAAGTCGAGTTGGGAGTTTCCGGCTTTGGCGGAAGCCGATGAGGATATTTTAAACAGATTATTTTTTCACTTAGGAATGGTGGAAACCATCAGTTATTGGAAGTGTGCCTGTCCGCCGGAACTTGTGATTGAATGCGGTGAATTGTCTAAAGAGCAGTGTGCCTGGTGGGAGAAACTGTATTATAACGGTTTAGGTGAGTTTATGTACCGGAACGGCATTGAAGTGTCGCAGGAAGACTTAGTGCATATTCAGTGTAAGGAAGCACCGATTGCACCGTTAAAAGATAACAAAAACTACAGCGGATGTCTTGTTTCCGTAGGCGGCGGCAAGGATTCCGTAGTGTCTCTGGAATTGTTAAAAGAAGAAGGTATCACCACGTATGCGGTAAACGGTAATGCCACCACCCATAACGTAATTGATGTATGCGATTATAAAAAAGGCACTTATGAGGCAAGGCGTGTTCTTGATAAGGAATTGCTGGAACTGAATAAACTGGGTTATTTAAACGGCCATATTCCGTTCTCTGCGGTAGTGGCTTTTTCATCAATTATTTCAGCTTATTTGAGTGGTAATCAGTATATTGTATTGTCCAATGAAACCAGTGCAAACGAAACAACAGTAAAAGATTCTTTTGTGAATCATCAGTATTCCAAGAGTTATGAGTTCGAACAGGATTTTATGTGGTATGTAAAAACTATGATAGATACGCCGATTCTGTATTTTAGTCTTTTACGTCCTTTGATGGAGATTCAGATTGCCATGTTGTTTGCAAGAAGCAGGCAATACCATAAAGTATTCCGAAGTTGTAATGCGGGCAGTAAGCAGGGAATCTGGTGTTGTGAATGCCCGAAGTGTTTGTTTGTATATATTATCCTGTTGCCTTTCTTAAGTCAGGAAGAACTGGTGGAAATATTCGGAGAGAATCTTCTGGAGAAGGAATCCCTGGATTTGTATTTCCGCGAGTTGACCGGCATTGAAGAAAATAAGCCTTTTGAATGTGTGGGTACCCGTAAGGAAGTGTTGGTATCGTTAAAAGATTATATCAAAAAGGGCGGTAAGAGTCTTTTGACCGAACGATATCGGGACATTATTTTACAGGAAAAGGATTCGCTGGAGAATTTATTACAGGGATGGGAGAACGAGAATAATCTTCCCGAAAATTATAGAAGCATTCTGGAAAGGTCCATAAAACAGTGAGCATAATTGATAAAATTAATGGCAAAAGAATACTAATCTGGGGATATGGCAGAGAGGGGCAGTCCACGGAACGTTTTTTACAAAGATGTTGTAAACCTGCAAGCGTAGAAGTGTTTGAAGGCAAACGCGACGGATTCAATGAAGATAATTATGATTGGATTGTCAAAAGTCCGGGGATTGTGTATCACGAGGCTAACCTGAAGTACTTGTCCCAGACAGAGATTTTTCTTGAGGAGTTTCGTGACCGGGTCATCGGTGTTACCGGCACCAAAGGCAAAAGTACCACATCTTCCATGCTGTATACCGTGTTAAAAGAATGTAGCGGTAAAAAGGTTATTATTCTGGGTAATATCGGCCAGCCGTGTCTTGACTACTTTGAAGAGATAGACGAGGATACCGTAGTGGTATTTGAAATGTCCTGTCATCAGTTGGCCCATTGCGAAGTGTCGCCGCATATTGCTCTTTTTATGAATTTTTATGAGGAACATCTGGATTATTATGAAACGGTAGACAGATATTTTAAGGCTAAAAGCAATGTTGCCCTTTACCAGAAGGAAGAGGACTATTTCTTTGTGGGAGACAATGTGCCTGCAATTGATACGAAAGCACAGATTATCCGTATGAACCGTCAGGAAGAGCAGACGTTTGATTTGAACATTCCCGGTGAGCATAATATTTATAATGCCCAATTTGTGTATTACATAGCTACCAAAATATACGGATGCGAAGAAGACGCCGTACTTGCAAGCATGAAGCGTTTTCAAGGATTGCCTCATCGTCTGGAGCATATTGGTGATGTGGGAGGCGTTTCCTTCTATGACGATTCCATTTCTACCATTCCGGAGGCAACCATCAGTGCCGTAAAAAGTATTTCAAATGTACAGACCGTTCTTGTGGGCGGCATGGACAGAGGTATTAACTATGACGTTTTGATTGCTTATATCAAGGAAAATCCGCAGTATCGTTTTATATGTATGTATGATTCCGGCAAACGAATTTATGATGCGGTAGGTCCTTGTGAGCACTGTATCTATGTGCCGGATTTGGAGGCGGCAGTTATGGAGGCCAAGAAGATTACCCGGGAGGGTAAGGCCTGTGTATTGTCTCCGGCGGCAGCGTCTTACGGATATTTTAAAAATTTTGAGGAGCGCGGAGAAGTGTTCAAAAAATATGTTTTGGGATAATAAAAAATAACCGACCATGTGTCGGTTATTTTTGTATTGTAAGTATGAAAAGAACTCTTTGTCGGTTCTTAAATCTTGTCTTAATCGCTTCTTAAGCGGTGTCTTTGCTAAATCTTAGATGCGACATTTACCGTTTCTTAATCGCCGGTCCGGTTTATTGTCTTACTACACCGCAACAGGTTCCCACGTACTGCACTTCATCCATACGTCGTAAGATAATATCCGTTCCCTGATTATGTAAGCATTTTAAACGATAGAAACCATCTTCTTCAATAAATTTACGGATATACAAACGGTCGTTGCAAAAGAAACCGGCGCATTCACCATTGGAAGGAAAGCGGTTTTCGAATAAAATAATATCATTTTTACAAAATTTCGGCACCATATCATTACTGGTCAACTGGATGGAAATATAGGCTTCCGGTATCGTAGTTTCAATTTCCGTGGTGTCGCAGGTGTCATAAATAATCCCCTTGCAGATATCCCCATGGGGCATCAGACAGGGAATTAAATGTATGTCTGTAGCTTCGCGCTCACTTTTGACAGATTCTGCTTCGTATTTGGAAATCAATTCAATGAGACTTCGGCCGTGAGTTCCGCAGGAACGATAGTTGCGTAAAATTGCCTTTTCCTGAGGGGAGTGGGAACAATGTCCCATGAGACAGTTCATACTGCGACCGGTGGCGGTTGCAATAGCCAGAATGGTAGATGCTTTCGGATCCGTTGTTTTACCGTAATAGATATTTTTGATGGTTTCCAACGGTAATCCGCTCTTTTCAGCCAGTATTTCCTTGGTCCATTCCAATTCAATCAGTATTTCCTGTAAACGTTTGCTTATTATTTTATCGGTCATAAATTCCCTTTTTTTGTCATAATTGACACTATTTTTTTAAAATTCAATGTTTTTTATGTTAAATGAGATATTTCTTTTTGTCAACAATTGAAATAAACTCTCATTTGTTGCGAAACAAACAACTAGTAGAGGAGACAGAAAAATATGGCAGCAAGAGATTTATTTTATGCAAATGATGAAATGGAGGACATTACGGAATTTCGAATTGCATCCAGCCCGATCCAGGAGATGCTTTTATCCATCGGAATACCTCCTAATATATACGGATATGCATATATTACATATGCAGTGGAACTGTTGTTGAAGGATTCAGAGTATCAGCATTACGTGACCAAAGGTTTATACGTGGATATTGCTCATAAGTATAATACCACACCTTCCAGAGTGGAGCGTGCCATTCGACATGCCATCAGTGTGGCATGGTTACACGGAAATGCAGAATTGATTCACCGCGTATTCCGCAACTGCGTGAGACCGGACAGAGGTGTACCTTCCAATTCCGTATTCCTTGCACGATTGTTTTATTACATCAAAGATGCGGCATGCAAATAAAGGAAAGGGCTGCGAAAGCAGTCCTTTTTGTATGCGTTCATTGCCCGGGGTTGCAGACGGGGATGTCTTAAAATCATCCTATGAATTTTAATTTTTTTATGTTAAAATTACTAAAGTAGATAGAAATACTCTATTTCGAGAGAAGAGATGTATAAAAGGGGCGAATACTTATGTTTCATGTATTGGTTACGATACAGGTTATCGGTTTGATTATGCTGGTCTGCGCGTTGGTATATATATTTCGCGGCGGTTCCACCTATACGCAGCGTTTGATGCTTTCGTTTACCATTGCAGAATTGGTGCATAATGCAGGTTTTTTACTGGAGTTGCTGGCTAAAAGCGAAGAGACCGCTATGATGGCGATTAAAGTCGAGTATTTGGGCGGTGCTGCGGTTGCAATCTTTTTTATGATGTTTATTTTTAACTATTGCGCTTTAAAAGAACACAAGGTGTTTGAGCGTATCTTACTGTTGTGTGCCGTAGCGGTTATTGTTATGGTTTGGACCGGTGATATGCATTCGCTCTATTACAGCGATGTTGTATTTGTAAATACCGGAGCATATCCGCATGTACAACTTACGTATGGTCCGGGATTCTATTTTTATGTGGTAACCTGTATCGCAATTCCATGGGCAGTATCCGTATGGACACTGATTCAGGCAATTCGCAGGGAAAAAAGCATCCAACGTGTCAAGAAATTATGGATTATTATCGGTGGAGCAACCTTTTCTTTCTCGGTGTTGGTATTGTATCTGTTTAAAATTTTTCCGGAAGGATATGATCCGACTCCGATTGCCATGGCACTTATGTTTTCGGTATTGGTATTGCTGGTATGGAATCGTAAGGATTTTGACTTAAACAGAATGGCAACGGAAAATGTGTTGAATTCACTGGGTAATTGTATGATTACCCTGAATGAGTATTATGAAGTGCTGATGTTTAACAACTTGGCACAGGAGTTTTATCCAAACATTAAGATGTATCAGAAGATTCAGGAAGTGGAGCAGTTTCCGCTTGATGTTCTGGAAGGCAAAGAGATTCGGTTTGAGAAGGAAGGCAAATATTACAAAGGTGAGATTCGTACCGTAACCGATAAAGAAAACCATGTCAGAGGTTATACCGTCTTAATTATTGATATTACGGATACGTATATATACATAAACGAATTACATCAGATGAGGGAAAAAGCGGAGGCTGCCAATCGGGCGAAATCCAACTTCCTTGCAAATATGTCCCACGAGATTCGTACCCCTATGAATGCCATTGTGGGTATGAGTGATTTACTGATTGAAGAGAGCCAGGGACGCAAAATTCATGAATTTGCCTGTGACATCAAAACGGCGGCTATGAATCTGTTATCTATTATCAATGACATCCTGGATTTCTCTAAGGTAGAAGCAGGTAAAATGGAACTGGTGGAGACAGAGTACTCACCGGCCGAGCAGACGGAAGATATCGTTCATATGATTCAGTTCAGTGCCCGGCAAAGGGGTATACAGTTTAAGGTAGATATTGCAGAGAATCTGCCGGAACGATTGTATGGTGACCCCGGAAGAATCCGTCAGATTTTGATTAATATTTTGAACAATGCCATTAAGTTTACCAAGGAAGGTTATGTACGTCTGCAGATTTCGGGAGAACGGGTTGAGAAAGACTTCCTTGATCTGAAATTTGTGGTGGAAGATACGGGACTTGGCATTAAAAAAGAAGATTTGGCGGCAATCTTTGAGTCCTTCCGTCAGTTGGATATGAATCGAAATCGCCAGAGCGAAGGTACCGGGCTGGGACTTGCCATTACCAAGCAGTTAGTCGGTCTTATGGACGGTGACATTCAGGTTGAGAGCGAGTACGGTAAAGGAACCTGTTTTACGGTGCATATTAAACAACGTATTGTTGCGGAGAAACATGCGGGAGAAACGCCTAAAACCGTAGAGAGCAAGGCAACGGTTCCGGGGGATGTACAAGAGTTTCAGGCGCCTGAATATTCGGTGCTTTTGGTAGATGATAATGCCATGAACCGTAAGGTTGCCATAGCCATGCTGAAAAAATACGGATTTAAAATTGCCGAAGCCGACAGCGGTCGTGCAGCAATCGAACGGGTAAAAAGAGTGAAATATGATTTGATTCTGATGGACCATATGATGCCGGAGATGGACGGCGTGGAGGCAACCAAGATAATCCGCGAAGAATGCGGAGAGAACGGCCGGAATACGGTTATTGTTGCACTTACAGCCAATGCACTGCAGGGAGCAAGGGAGATGTATCTGGAGAACGGATTTGATGACTTTTTGTCCAAGCCTTTTGACCGTAACCAGTTGTTTGCATTATTGCAGAAATGGGTGCCCGGATCTAATCAAAATTAAAAAATAGAGGAAAACTTTGAATATATAAATGTAAAATGTAATCAAAACCAAAATTTTTCCAAAAAAAGTGCAAAATATGAAAGATTGCTTGGACAGAACAGGTAAACTGTGGTATTATATGGATACGGGTACATCATAGATGATGTAAAAATATAATGTTAAAGGGAGATGGATTTATGTCAAACTATTTGGGAATTTTACACGGTGTAAGAGGTCGTAGTATTTTATTATACGACAACAAATGCGAAATCAAAATTACTTCAACCGTAGGTACTGTTTTAACAAGTAACATTACAAGTAATGCGACTGATGGTATTAAGACAATTTATTACAAAGACTGTGTTGGTGTATTGTTTAAGAAAGCCGGACTTAAGATTGGTTATCTTGAGTTAGAAACACCCGGATTAAGAGCACACAGTACAGGTAGCCAGTATTCAGAGAATACTTTTACTTTTGAAGAAACAGACGTTTTATCTAACGAATTAATGCAGGAAGTATATACATACATTACTGAGCGTATCGAAGGATACAAGTATGGCGACCAGCAGTTATTAACTAAGGGTCTTCCCGCTATGATGGCATCTAAGTTTAAGAAGCCTATCTTCTCTGATTACGAAGAGCAGACAGAGTTAAAGAAGAAGAGAGAAGAAGAGCATGAAGCATTGAAGGCTGCTCAGGGTGACTTGGATGATATTCTTGCAGAAGTAAACAGAGAATATGAAGAGTTATTCGAAGCACACGGTATTGATGTTTCTGTTAATTCATTATCTGATATGGAAAAGACAATCATTAAGGCTGTAGCAGAAGGCGGCAAGGAAACTTCCGTATCTGAAATCGCAAGAATGATGCCCAGAACCATTACACCTGCAGAAGTAACCGAAATTTTGAACGGTTTGGTTGCTAAGGGTGTTATGAAGATTGCAGAAGGCGATGTTTACAAGTTATAAGAAATAATGGATTGCCTTAGATTATGAAGAATAAGGGATGGTACTTTTCAAAGGTGCCATCCTTTTTTATGAGATGAACCAATAGGCTATTCTACTTTTGGGGTAAGGGTGCTATAATGGAGGCACGGGAGAAAATACATATGAAATTAAGTGAATTTTTTGAGAAGGCAAAGACAAAGGATATTGTGATTAATACCGACATCGACGGTTTTTTGTGCGGAATGATTCTGCAGAAGTATTACGATTGCAGAGTTGTAGGGTTTAGCAACAGCGATGACGCCATTTGGCTGATTCCGGAGATAGAATCCATTTATAAGCCGGTGTATATTGATATCTTTGTGAATAAGCCGGAAGTGTTCTGCATTGACCAACACATTGTAGCCTACGATAAAAGTTATTTGAAACGCATAGTTGCCTGGGGCAGTAAAATGAATCCGAATCTGGATCTTATAGAGAAAACATACAAGGATGATTATTATCACAAATATCCGTTTGGTACCGTACATTATTTGATTGCATTGATGAAATTGGACGGTATCGATGTTGCGTTTAATGATTTGAAGAAAGGGTATATCATAAAAGGTATTGATAAGAAAAAATATGACATTACTCCCGGTCAAGTTATTCTTCGGGCAGATGATGCACTCTATTCGTCGCTGGGACCTTATGCAGAGAATGCTAAGAACTGGTGGAGTCAATTGAAGACTTTTCAGTCTAAAACCATAGATGATTTATATGATTACCTATATAGCACATGCAAGCAAAGTAAGAATAGAGAATATAAAGACCATATCGGTCAAATGTTTAAACGTGGTTTGGGATGCGACGGAATCGATGGCGCATTTGACCAGGTAACAGATCGACAAGGCAAGTTATTGAAGCGAGTAGCGGATTATAATAATATTATTAATACAATTATCGGAATTCAAATGGATTTGCCTCAAGAATTGAAATTGTACAAAGGAAAGCCGGACCGAAGTGCATGGAGTGAAGAAAAGCAGAAAAAGGCAGTTACGTATGCATTTGTCCTGGGACCTACGAAGGCTGATAAGAGTTTTAGTTTTACCATTGATATTCATTAGTAAATAGAAATAATCTGAAAGAGGATTAAAATGAGTCATTTTACCTATATTGACCTGTTTGCGGGAATTGGCGGTTTTCACCAGGCGATGCAGCAACTGGGCGGAGAGTGTGTACTTGCATCGGAAATCGATGAAAGTGCAATTAAGACATATTTGAAGAATTATAATATGGATTCGAACCATGATATTAACACAATATCCGATGAAGAGGTTCCGGATCACGATGTGCTGTGCGCAGGCTTTCCCTGTCAGGCTTTTTCCAAGGCCGGAAAGCAGATGGGGTTTGATGATCCGACCAAGGGAACGCTGTTTTTTGAAATTGCAAGAATTTTGCGGGCAAAAAGGCCGAAATATATCATTTTGGAAAATGTCCGTAATTTGATGTCTCATGACCATCACAATACATGGAATGTGATTGAGAAAGTGCTGAAAGACATCGGATATAACATTCAACCGATTATTATGAGTCCCCATCAGTTGGGCATTCCGCAGTTGCGTGAGCGAGTTTATATTCTGGGAATCCGAAGCGATATTTATGACGGACCGTTGGAATTTGATATTCCCAATAAAAAGGATAAAAGTGGATTGAATGCTTATGAGGCGGGGATTTTTGATGAAGTTACGGATGAAAAGTACGCTATCAGTGAGCAGGAAGAAAGAGTTCTGGAGTGTTGGAATGAATTTTATCAGGGCATAGATTTGAAAGTCATCGGCTTCCCTGTGTGGTCCTTTGAATTCGGTGCAACTTATCCGCTGGATGAGTATCCTGCATGGAAGGCAGATTTTTGCAGAAAGAATCGTAAGTTATATGAAGATAATAAGGAATTCATAGATGCGTGGTTAAAAAAGTGGAATAATCTGTCCGAGTTTACGCCTACCAATCGAAAGTTTGAGTGGCAGGCCGGTACTTCTATTTCTTCGATTTGGGAAGGATATATTCAGTTTAGACCGTCGGGAATCAGGGTAAAACGTCCGGATGCTTTTCCGGCCCTTGTAGCGATGGTTCAGATTCCCGTAATCGGAAAGTACAAGAGAAGATTAACGCCCAGAGAGGCTGCGAGGTTGCAAAGTTTCCCGGAGAGTTTTATTCCGGATGACAATGATTTTCAGGCATATAAGCAATTCGGAAATGCAGTAAATGTCAATTGTGTGGAGTTTCTGGCAAAGCAGTTGTTTGCGTATGGGGGAATGAATGATGGAGCGGACACAGTTAAAGAAAAGTGAACAGATTAGTCCAAGTATGGCTATTGTAATGGATTACGATCAGCCGTTTACGAAACGAGAACAATATTTAGATGCATTTTCGAATGCGTTATCAACAGAGTGTCAATATATTAAGTATGGAAATAATACGGTGTATTATTATGAACATGATGGTGTGACGGAATATTTTTTGGCAGGGGCAGTGACATGGTTGAGCGGTCCGCATCCGTTGTTCAAGAAACGATTGCAGTTGAAGAAATGGTATAAAGAGTTTTATGACGAGTACAAAGATAAAAACAATGTAAAGATTCATTTAACAGGCGTGTATCATTACGATGGCCTTGTTGTATTTGTTGAGTATAAGATTGAGGACTATATCGGAAATAAACTGAATTCCAGTTCGGCGCATGTTTATTCAAATGATATATATCAAGCATTGGTAAACAAGAAGTTCAGTAAGGAAGACCAAAAGAATAACCATATTGATGTAATTGCAAGCAGATATTATAAACAATATATTGAAGGCGAATTAAAAGAAAGTTCTATTTTTGAGTTGTTTCGGAAATTTAACATGAATTTCTCGTTCGGACAGTGGATTACTGCCATAAAAGCAATTCAAGAAATGAAAGATCATAATTGGTATCAGTGGAAAGGGACTGAATGGGCAGGATGGCTTCTGGAATATAAAGTATCCGAGTTTATAACAATTGAAAAATGTAAAAATCGGATGGATTATATCGGTAATATAAAGTCACAGGATTTGTTAGATTTTGATTTGATATTTCGTGAAGAGAATTTTTATGGTGATTTAAAAGCCAGTGATATTATGCAAAAGGAAACGCCGGGGAATGACCAGGAGAGTGTTTTGGAAGCACTGGCTAAATATGGACGTATCTGGTATATCATATACGAGCATGAAACGATTAAAGACGTCGATAGAAACAGTGAAATGGCGAAAGCAAGAATGGAATTAATCGGAACTCCCTATAAAGAAGGCGACAAGATATCTTATCAAAGTAAAATGAAACATTCTGTTAATTTTAAGCGTATGAGAATCTTTGAGTTAAACAGAGTAAATATGCATGAAACATTAAAAGAATTTCATCAAGGCAGACAACCGTCCGGAGAAGCAAGAGCACCTAAGTTTTCGATTAATAAAAGAAATATTGATAATTTTATTGTTTTTTCATATGAAAAATAAAACATAAGTATGATGTACAATAATGAGAGGTGTAGAAATAGTATGTGCAAAACTGATAAAATGTTTCGCATTCGTTTCGATGCGTTAAAAGCCGAGTTAGATGCTTATTTAGAGTCCAAACTGGTGCGGGAAGAGAAGCAGGTATACATACCTAAGATGAGCAGTCCGGCGACGGATTACAGTAAGCGTGATGGGGTACAGGAAAAGTTTCTCCTAGGGATGCCTTTTAGTGATGATGCATTTGATGAAGAAGAGGATGCTTCTGTTGCAGATACGGTTGCGGATGTGTGTAAGCCGCTGCAGGCAGACCGTGGCGCTTCACATTGCAGGCCGATGTATGCAAGCCGTTCGGTGTGCGCTGCACGTCCGGAACTTGATGCCGTACTGGCAACGAAGGAAGAAACCTTCTCAGATATGTTGCTTCGTCTGATTGACGAGAAAGGTCTTAAGGATTCGGTGGTGTATAAAAACGCCAATATTGACCGGAGACTCTTCTCCAAAATCCGTGGTGATGAAGAGTATGTGCCCAGTAAAAAGACTGCAATTTCCTTCTGCCTTGCTCTGCAATTGGAGGCTGAGGAAGCGAAGAAACTGTTGGCGACTGCCGGATATACATTGTCCGCATCTTCCAGATTTGACTTAATTATTATGTACTTGATTGAGCATCATGAGTACAACGTGCATTTTGCAAATATTATTTTAGATGAATATGGTGAGGGGACACTTTCCAGATAAAATGTCCCTTCGGAAGCGACCGGTTCCGTTTATTTTTTGTGTAATATGTGTATATCAACAGAAAGGAAGGTAACACATATGAAAAAAGGATTAACAGAACTGGTTTTTATTTTGGACAGAAGCGGCTCTATGGGCGGTTTGGAGAGTGACACCATCGGCGGTTTTAACGGGATGCTTGCAAAGCAGAAAAAAGAAGAGGGTGAGGCAAATGTTACAACCGTGCTCTTCGACGATCAGATTGAACTGATTCATGACAGGTTCCCCATCGGAGCGGTGGAAGCCATTACAGAAAAGGACTACTATGTAAGAGGCTGTACGGCTCTTTTGGACGCTGTGGGAAGCACGGTAAAAAAGGTGGAAAACATCCAGAACCGATTGCCGGAGGATTTAAAAGCAGAAAAGGTTATTTTTGTCATTACGACGGATGGACAGGAGAATGCCAGTCGGGAGTATTCTGCCAATATGGTAAAAAAGATGATTGCCAAGAATCAGGAGAAGGGATGGCAGTTCCTGTTCCTGGGAGCCAATATTGATGCGGCAGAAGAGGCGGAGAAAATCGGTATTCACAGATCGCATGCGGCCAGTTACAAGAATGATTCCAAAGGCGTACAGTTGAATTATATGGCTACAGGACAGATTCTCTCATGTATGCGAAGTTCTGCTTGTGATATGCGGGATATGGATTCTACAATCCATAAGTTTTTGAAACCGGTGGCGGAGCATTTGGAGGAGGATGAGTGATATATAAAAGGTGGTATTTATGTGTTGGGAGGGGAAATTGTTGCGGTAGGTAAGGATGTATTTATGATTGTGTGAAAATGGGATGTAAAAATAGGTTGGCGCATGGGTGCTGTGGAGTGTTTCCGCAGCACTTTTTCTATTTCTTACCACTTCCGCAAGGACAGGGAGCGTTGCAGTAGATGGGGAGGTGAATAGGGATAAAACCAAAAGTTAGTTTTGCATTCAACTTTTTTGTCGAAATTTGTCAACGAAATGTAACTTTTTGGAAAAAATAGTTCGTTATTATTAAATATTATACATATATATATACCTATAAAGCGTAAAAACGAGTGAAAATCCATCGAAAAGCGCCCACTTATGCAAAAAAATGCCCACTTATCGAAATGTGGTTGAAAAACTAAGATAGGATTTGTATGCTCCGCGTGGGAGAGTGTAGGCTTTTTAATAAAAAAGTAGAGAGAAAGTACGGAGGATTAATTAATGAAAAGATATGGATTATTAATAATATTCGGTTTAGGAGCAATAGCAAGTATAGTAGTTAACATTATTCTGAAATTAGATGGCACGATATTTAATAAATTAAATGAAATGTTATTCTCGTTAGTAACAGTAATCGCTGGATTTTGGGTTACGTGTTATTTGCTTATTTTGGAAATATTTAAAGATAGATATCCCATTAAATTGATAAAAGATAAATATTTACCGCAAATGAAATCTATAATTGCATATATAATATATGCTATTTTATTTGGGTGTTATATCCTTATAAAGCAAGGGGGATTAATTGAAAATATATGGTTTGCTATTTCTGCATTGCTTATAACTTTTATAATCTTAAAGCATATTTATGATGCCAGCAAAACAATTATGGTTAATACATATGTAGATGAGTATTGTACTGAAATTTCAAATAAACTCCAAAATAAAAAGAACGGAGTGAAAAAAGGTGCATTTAAAGATTTGCGATATATTTTGGATGAGTGCATTGTAAAAGAGGAATACTATGTTGTTCAAAATATTTCTATTAGATTGGGAGAAATATTTCGCGATTTTATGAGTAACTCGATTAATTTAGTTGAGAGAGGCGAGGATAAAAGCGAAGTAGAAGATTCATTTGAAAGGATAGTGGGGATTGGTGCATATCAACTATTATTGTGTAAAGACATTAATTCAAAACTTCTTGTTCATGAAATTACTACGCAACAAACAGATAACATTATTTTTTGTATTGAATATGATCAATATGAATGGTTTAAAAAATATATGGAACAATTAAATGACTTGTTATTTGCAGAACAAAAGGTAGGTGAATATAAGGTTGTTGAAGAAATATTTGATATTTATATTAAAGTAATAGAAAAACTTATAGAAGAGGAGAAAAT
>JAZNLG010000243.1:0-3727 GCA_045578965.1 Lachnospiraceae bacterium
ATTACTGTAAAAGAAGGCATTTATGCACAGCTTACAGGACCTTCCTTTGAATCGCCGGCGGAGATTCAGTTGCTTCATAAGTTGGATGTGGATGCGGTTGGTATGTCTACGGTTGTAGAAGCCATTGCTGCTAACCATATGGGTATGAAAATCTGTGGTATTTCCTGTGTATGTAATCTTGCAGCAGGTATGACAGAGAATCCTTTGACACATGATGAAGTTCAGGAAGCAGCCAATACGGCAGCCCCTTTGTTTAAGAAACTGGTGACGGAATCCGTGAAGAAGTTTGGTAACTTATAATCCGTGTAAAAAGACAATTTGAACTATAAAAGGGTAGTGTTTGACTACCCTTTTCGGAAAGGTTTAAAGATGAAAGATGAAATATTGATTCAGGAAGCACTACTGGCAAGAGAACAGTCCTATTGTCCATATTCAGAGTTTGCTGTAGGTGCGGCGCTTCTTACCGGAAGCGGAAACATATATCATGGTTGCAATATTGAGAATGCGTCGTATTCCGTAGCAAATTGCGCGGAGCGTACTGCAATTTTTAAGGCGGTCAGCGAAGGCGAGAAGGAATTTGTCGCGATTGCGGTGGTTGGCGGTAAGAAGGGGACTCCTCCTGTGGATTATACCTATCCCTGCGGTGTTTGCCGTCAGGTAATGGCAGAATTCGGGGATCCTAAGGAATTCCGCATTTTGGTTGCCAAGAGTGTGGATGATTATAAAGAATATGTATTAAAAGATTTATTACCGGAGAGTTTTGCGCTTTTATGATGTTGACAGCAAAAACGGGATTGAAGTGTGTATTCCGGTCAAAAAGATTTTAGATGCTTGATAGGTTAAAGAGGACGGAGAGAATTTGAGAAGATTATGAGAATTCGTTTGTTTAACGCCAGATTAATCAGTTTTGCGGATGGTGACAGTACTGTTTATGAGAATATGCAGGTAGGTATTGAAGACGGTAAAATCCTTTATGTTGCTTCGGATGAAAGCGGTATGGAGAAAACCTATGCCTGGGACGAAGAAAAGGATTGTATGGGAAACCTTCTTTTGCCGGGATTTAAAAACTGTCATACCCATTCAGCCATGACATTTTTACGTTCTAAGGCCGATGATTTACCTTTGCATGAATGGTTAAATGAGACGGTTTTTCCCGCAGAAGCCAAACTTACGGCGAAAGATATCTATACATTTACCAAATTGGCAATTTTAGAGTATTTGCAAAGCGGTATTACCGGTATTTTTGAGATGTATTTAACGCCTGAAAGTATTGCCAAGGCATGTCGCGATGCCGGTATGCGCATAACTATGACCGGCGGAGTGAATAATTTCTCCCAGTCTGTGGAATTGCTTGAAAAATGGATGCAGGAATTAAATGAACCGGGAGATTTGGTAAAATTTGTACCCGGTTTTCATGCGGAGTATACCTGTTCCAAAGAATTGCTTGAGAATATTGCTTCACTGGCACATAAGTATCAGATGCCGGTGTATGCCCATATTTGTGAAACGGCAAAAGAAGTGGCAGATTGCAAGGAACGTTATGGTATGACACCGGTGGCTTTTTTGGATAGTCTTGGAATGTTTCAATATGGTGGCGGCGGATATCATTTGGTGCATTTGGAAGAGTCTGACTATTCCATCCTTCGTGACAGAGGATTGTATGCCATTACCAATCCGGGATCAAATTGTAAATTGGCAAGCGGAATTGCACCGATTACAAAACTTCTGGATGAAGGTATTCCTGTGGCAATCGGGACAGACGGACCTGCGAGTAATAATGCGTTGGATTTCTTTCGTGAAATGTATTTGACTTCGGTATTGGCCAAGATTCGGGAAGAAGATGCGGCAGCATTACCGGCTATGGATGTATTAAAAATGGCATGTCATACAGGAGCCCATGCTATGTGTACTCCGGAGAGTGACAGTATTGCTGCGGGAAAAAATGCGGATTTGATTTTGTTGGATTTGTCTCAGCCCAATATGCAGCCCATGCATAACATCGGTAAAAATATTGTATATGCCGGAAGCAAGAATAATGTGATTTTTACTATGATAAACGGTTGTATTTTATACGAGAACGGTAAGTTCTTTCTTGATAACAGTAAGGAAGAAATATATGCAGAGGCAGATGCGATTTTAGAGCGTATTTTTGCATAATATATACACTCTTTTATATTATCAATGTTTTTAGGATGTGTAAAAAGATACAAAGGATAGTTAAAAATATTACGCTTTGTATTGAAAGGAATTCTTAAGTTTTATGGAATACGTGATTTTATTCGGTGCATTACTTGCTTTTTATCTATTTGTTTTTACACAGGGAAAACTGAATGAGCAAAAGGTCAGAAAGCATTTTATTGCACGATTAAAAAAAGAATACGGGAAGTTAAATGATGCAGAATACAGTAATGAGCGAATGATGGCCGTAAAAGGCATGTATGAATGGCATGAGGGCGAGGCTTTTACCGTAGATGATATTACCTGGAATGATATTGACGGGGATCGTCTTTATAAGAGCATTAACCATTGTTATTCTTCTGCAGGAGATGAGTATCTGTATTATCGAATGAGAACGCCGGTTTTGCAGGATAATACGGAAGAGTTCTTGAAGAATGAGGCCGTATATGCATACTTACAGGAGCATGAGGAAGAACGTATTCAGTTTCAACTTCTTTTTGCTCAAATGGGCAGAACCGGAAAGTTTTCACTGTACCGATATTTGGAATATTTGTGTGAATTACCCGGCAAAAAGGCAATTGTATTTATCTGGCCTTGGATTCTTATGGTGCTTGGTATTGTGTGTCTGTTTATTAATGTATATGTGGGATTCGGTATTCTTGTGTTCGTGATTGCGTTTCAAAATCTTACTTACATGAAGAAAAAACGTAATATCGAGCCGTATTTGGTTAGTTTTGAGTATATTTTACGTATGCTGCGGACCGCAGAGAAGGTTTCAAAGGAAGTACCCGAGGTTTGGAAAGAAGAAGGAGAGGAACTGAAATCTCTTCGCAAAAAATTAAAAGATATTTCAAATTTTAACCAGTGGTTTGTCGGTTCGGATTTTTCCGCCAACGCGGCAACGGATATTGTATCCAGTATTTTAATGTTGGTTAAAATGTTGACTCACGTGGATTTATTTATTTTTTACAGAATGCTTGGTAAGGTATCGGCATCCACAGATGTAATTGACCGGATTAACAGCATTCTGGGTAAAATGGAAGCGGATATTACCGTCAGTGCATTTCGTAAGGCCTTACCGTATTATGCGGTGCCGGAGTTTGCGGAAGGAAGAATGGAGATTGAGGATGCCATTCATCCTTTGATTGAGCAACCTGTATCGAATTCTTTTATTTTGGAAAAGGGGATGCTTTTGACCGGATCCAATGCTTCGGGCAAATCTACATTCTTAAAAACAGTGGCAATTTGCAGTATTTTAGCCCAGACCTTACAGACGGTGCCGGCGCATAAATATGTAGCTGAGCGTTATCGTATCTTTTCTTCCATGTCCTTAAAGGATGATTTAGAAGCAAAAGAAAGTTATTATATGGCGGAGATACGTTCCATTAAGCGTATTTTGGAGGCGGTGCAGGAAGAAGGCGTAAAAGTACTTTGTTTTGTGGACGAGGTGTTACGCGGCACCAATACCGTTGAGCGAATTGCAGCGGCTTCTGAAATTATGCGTTCATTTTCGGGAGAGAATATGCTGTGTTTTGCGGCAACCCATGAT
>JAZNLG010000244.1:0-3548 GCA_045578965.1 Lachnospiraceae bacterium
GCAGACTCCCGTGGTACTTTGTACAACAGGTCTTGATGAGGCGCAGATTCGTTTGGTAGAAGAAACTTCCAAGAAAGTGGCTGTTTTAAAATCTGCCAATATGTCTCTGGGTATCAACCTTTTATTAAAAATGTTAAAGACCGCAGCAGGAACTTTGGCACCTGCAGGCTATGATATCGAAGTAGTAGAGAAGCATCACAACTTAAAGAAGGATGCTCCCAGTGGTACTGCTCTTGCGTTGGCTGATTCCATCAATGAAGAATTGGATAACCGCTATGAATATGTTTTTGACAGAAGCCAGAAGAGAGAGAAGCGTTCTGAAAATGAAATTGGTTTTGCGGTAGTGCGAGGTGGTACTATTGTAGGCGACCATGATGTTATTTTTGCAGGCGAAGATGAAGTGATTACCTTCAGCCATACTGCATATTCTAAGGCTGTATTTGGTAAGGGAGCCGTACAGGCTGCCAAATTCTTGGCAGGCAAGAGCGAGGGACTTTACAATATGCAGGATGTAATTGAAGGCTAATATTATAAAAGTTGTATTATAAATTGTAGTTGAAAGACCATAAAATGAAATATGTTTCGTTTTGTGGTCTTTTTTATAAAATATCGCCTGAAATCGGCAATTCTACCAACGGTCGATTGCTGAAAAACAGGCGGTATGATAGCATTTGGGATAAGGAGAAGAATGTCACTATGGATAAAGAAAAAATTGGTGAATTTATCTCGGTTTTAAGAAAAGAACGCCACTTGACGCAAAAGGAACTGGCAGACGAGCTAGGCCTTACAGATAAGGCGATTTCCAAATGGGAGAGAGGATTAAGTTATCCGGACATTTCCATGTTGGAGCCTATTGCAAATTTCTTTGAGGTTTCAGTTATGGAATTGTTAAAAGGTGAGCGTGTGGACGCTGATGCTACCATTACGGTACAGGAAGCGCAATTGATGATTAATGAATCCCTCAGTATGTCTGAAGATACGCTTATCAGAAAGCAGAATAAACATAAGCGGATTGTATATATTCTCAGTGCTTTATTGATATGTTTCGTTGCCGGTTTTTTTAATGTGCCATATCTATTGTATACGGTAGCACTGGTGATGATTGCTCTGCCCGGGATTTCTTTTGCAAAGAGGAAATCATTTATTGAAGTTCCTCATGACAGGGGAAACTTTAAACAATTATTCGGATTGTATTCTGTTGTAATATTGCTGCATCAGTTAAATGAACGAATGCTAGAATTTCCGAATTATGGTGGTGAGTTGATTTACTATCGTCCCGCAGGAACATTGTTGATGGGTTTTTTCTTCTTTTTCCTTGGATATGAAGCGGTAAAAGGTTTGCATAATGACAAGGATTACCTGAAACGTTTTCCTGTTCATCGAATCGGTACGTTGTTATGTACATTCTATATCTGTAACTTCGCTTATATATTTATGACTTTGATGAGAGGAGACAGATATCCTGCCGAAGTTTTGATAAAAGCGTTTATAGGTACTGTTTTGTTAAATGACCATATGTGGTTTTTGGTTGAATTATTGTTTTTGTATATAGTATTTTATATCGTTTTCCGTTTTTTAAAGAAAGAGTTTCTGCAATACGGTTGTATGCTTATTGTAATTCTATCCATCATTGTGGTAAGTTTTCTGGCCGGTCATGATTTGAGTGGAAAAACAGTATCCAACTGGTTGGAAGGGGAATGGTGGTATAATACAATTCTTCTGTTTTTTGCAGGAATGATGGTTGCGCGCTTTTATGACAAAATCATTATTTTTTTGAACAAATGGTTTTATTCTGTATTGATTGTAGCGATTGTTGGATTCTTCATTTTTTTTGATGGTACAGACTATGTGATGCTGAACTATGGATATTGGACAGAAACTGTTATGACTATGGGGTATTTTGATAAGGCGGTTACATTGGCGGTTCAATTCCCTATGATTGTATGTTTTACAGCGATAGTATTCTTGCTGATGATGAAGATAAAAGTCAATAATCGAGTGTTGGACTTTATGGGTGAAATCGGGTTATGTGCCATAATGATGCAGAATACGATTTTATTGGTTTTTGAATATATGACATGGAATCAGAATATACACATTTATTGTGCGGGTGTTATAGCAGCAACTCTTGTTGTGGCAACAGGTATTTATAAATTGCGGCAACTTGTATTTGAATAATAACTTGCATAACGAGTCGCGGGCAATAAATGTGAACCTACTTGCCCCGATTCGTTTTGTATTTTATAATGAAGTGCATAAAATATTTAGCGAGACGGAGATTAGTAAATGGAATTCAGACCTTGTATTGATATACATAACGGAAAAGTAAAACAGATTGTGGGAAGCAGTTTAAAAGATGAAGGGAATCAGGCACAGGAAAATTTCGTGTCTGAGAAGAGTTCAGCTTATTATGCGGATTTGTATCGTAAGAACGGTTTAAAGGGCGGACATATCATTCTTTTAAATAAGGCAGGCAGTGAATATTACGAAGCGACCAAACAGGCGGCAGTAGATGCCCTACAGGCATTTTCGGGTGGTATGCAGGTTGGTGGCGGAATTCATGACGGCAATGCCAAAGAATATTTGGACGCAGGTGCTTCTCACGTTATAGTGACATCTTATTTATTTGACGGAGATATACTTTCAAGAGAAAAAATGCAGAACTTAAAAGATGCAGTAGGCCGTGAACATGTGGTATTTGATTTGAGTTGCCGCAAAACAGCAAAGGGATATCAAATCATGACCAATCGTTGGCAGACTGCAACTTCAGAGTATGTAACCATAGAACTTTTAAAGGAACTGGAGCAGTATTGTGATGAATTCTTAATTCATGCCGTAGATGTGGAAGGCAAGGCAGAAGGAATTGAGCAGGAACTGGTGGCGTTGCTTGGAACTTATGAAGGGAATGCGGTCACCTATGCCGGCGGAATTCATACAATGGAGGATTTGGCTCTTTTAAAAGAATTGGGGAATGGGCGTGTGCATGCCACCATTGGCAGTGCATTGGATCTGTTTGGAGGATATCTGCATTTTGATGAAATTGTAAAATTTTGTAACGGATAGCCGTTGAGAGGAGCAGGTATGAAACCGGAATACTTATTGTTGTGCATTTACCCTTTGATTTTACTTGGCGTTATGTTGATTAAAATGAAAGTTGCGCCAAAGGGAGAATTTCATGAAGATTTTCTTTCGTTGAAGCAAAGTAAAATAATGCAGGGTGTGGCAGCAGTAGGTATCATCATTCATCATCTGACTCAGCATATAACCCAATATGGAATGGAATATAAGGGGCCTATCAGTTACTTTATTTTTGCAGGTATCTTTTTTACAAGTATATTTTTCTTCTGTTCCGGGTTTGGTCTAATGACCAGTCTGCAAAAGAAACCCAATTATCTGGATACATTTTTGAAGAAAAGACTTTCGGCGGTCTTGATACCGTTTTTTGTTTCGAATGTGCTTTATACCGTGGGAGTTGGTTTGTATTTCGGAACCGTGGGAAGCGTTACCGAAATGATAAAATGTTTGGTGGGAATCCGTCTGATTAATAC
>JAZNLG010000245.1:0-3274 GCA_045578965.1 Lachnospiraceae bacterium
TTGCAGAATCGAAAGATTCGTTCACAATGTAAGTTCTGTCTTGCGCTGGCATGGAAAGAAGTCGGACTATCGGGCATTGCCCACCTGCCGCAAATTTTATTTCATAAATTTGTGCCGTACAGGGTACATGAGAATGGGCAAAAATATGCCAAAGAAGAAATGGAACGGGTTCTTTTGGCGGAAGATTTTTATTGGGGAAATGAGGCCTGTTATAACGGGTTCAAAGAAGCATATTGTAAGGAAAAAGGATTACGATGTGCAATGGTAACCGAACGGGGATATTCTTATCCGGTTTATGAATTAGCGGAAGAACCTTTGATCAGCATCTTGATTCCGAGTAAAGACAATCCGAAGGTGCTTGGTCATTGTATTTCTTCGGTGGTGGAAAGAAGTACTTATAAGAACTATGAAATAATCGTAATTGACAACGGAAGTACGCCGGCACATAAGGCTGAAATCGAAGACTTAAAAGAAAAGTATCCGTTTACGTATCTTTACCGGCCTATGGATTTCAACTATTCCGAGATGAACAATATTGCAGTAAAAGAGGCGAAGGGAAGTGTTTTGCTTCTTTTGAATGATGATATGGAAGTGGTTACGCCGGATTGGCTGGAACGAATGGCAGGACAGTTGATGCAGGATGGAATCGGTGCGGTCGGAGCCAAACTTCTGTATCCGCAGACGTCGTTGATTCAGCACGTAGGCATCACAAATGCAGTAGACGGACCGGTGCATAAATTACTTAAAAAAGATGATTCTGCTTCTTATAATCGCGGAAGGAATAAATTGGTTTATAATGTGCTGGGTGTTACCGGTGCTTGCCTGATGATTCGAAAGAACGATTATGAGCATTTTGGTGGTTTGAAGGAAAAATTACGGGTAGCATACAATGATGTGGATATGTGCTTCTCTTTGTTTGAGGCAGGACTTCGAAATGTAATCCGTAATGATGTCATATTGTATCATCATGAGTCCTTAAGCCGTGGCACGGACGCAATGTCCGTAGAGAAAATGGAACGTTTAAAAGCGGAACGTGATTATTTGTATCAATGTCATCCGAATCTGTATTACAAAGATCCGTATGAAGGTGCTCATAATACAGGCGGCGCGGATTTTGGCGTTAACATTCGTCCGGATTATGAGAAAGAACGCAAGGCAGAGGAGCGAATTGTGTCGTGTGACCGGGATTATACAAACTATCCGAGCGGTATCCACGTATGGATTGACCGTGCGGAGAAGGATGCTTTTATCCGGGTAAAAGATAAGGCTTTGTATGTGATTGAAGGCTTTTGCGTGTTGCCTGAAGCGGATAATTGCAGATATATTTTTAAATTGATTTTACAGGGCAAAGATAAGGCGTATTGTATGCCTGTCGAAAAGAAGTTACGGCCGAATATATCCGGTGGTTTTCCCAATGCCCGTAATGTGGAATTGAGCGGTTTTCAATGTTGGTTTACCGAAGGCGAATTGCCGGAGGGAGAATATCAGGTCGGGATTTATACTGCAGACCGATGCTCCAGACAGAAGTTATTCCAGGATACGGGAATAATACTTACGGTAGAGAAGTGATTGGTGTATAGTTGAACTGAACCGTATGTAAGGGAATCAACATAAAGGTGTATATATTTTAGAATAAGAACGGTAGTGTAGAAGTAATGAAAAATTACGAAAATGAACAGCAGGAACTTGCCTTTTACAGGGAGGAACTTCGCAAATTAAAAGAAGAGAATATTGAACTGGCGTCTAAAATCACTGCGTTGGAGGCGCAAAAAGGCGAGGCGGAGCAGAAACTTGCGCAGATTAAGGGTAGTTTTTTCTGGAAATTATCTAAGCCTTTGCGTATGATTCGCGTGGCTTTTATCCGTTTGAGTTATTATAAGTCGCCGAAAAAAATTGCCCGTAAAATCCGTAATAAGCGGTTGGAGAAGCGAGCTTATAAGTATTTCGGAACGGAGTCTCTTCCGGATGCGGCAACAAGGATGGAGCAGGAGAATTGGGAGTTTAAAGAAAACCATAAAATCTCCATATTAGTTCCTTTGTATAATACGCCTGAAAATTTTCTACGCGAAATGATTGATTCTGTGGTGGCACAGACTTATAAAAATTGGGAACTGTGTCTGGCAGACGGTTCGGATGCCGAGCATAAATTTGTAGAAGAAATCAGCAGGGAGTACGCAACGAAAGACAATCGTATTGTGTACCATAAATTAGAGCAAAACGAGGGAATTTCCGGCAATACCAACCAGTGCTATAAACTGGCAACCGGCGATTATATCGGTCTGTTTGACCATGATGATATTTTGCATCCGTCAGTGCTTTTTGAGTATGCAAGAGTCATCGAAGAGCAAGGGGCAGATTATGTGTATTGTGATGAGGCTACTTTTACGGGGGACTCCATTAACAATATGATTACCCTGCATTTTAAGCCGGATTACGCTGTAGATACGTTACGTGCAAATAATTATATCTGCCATTTCAGTGTGTTTAAAAAGACACTTTTACAGGAAACGGAGTTGTTCCGTAAGGAATGTGACGGAAGTCAGGACCATGATATGATTTTGCGTCTGACCGGAATTGCTAAGAATGTAGTGCATGTGCCGAGAATTCTTTATTATTGGCGTGCTCATGCGGGAAGTGTGGCCAGCAGTATCAATGCCAAAACTTATTGTATTGATTCTGCGAAAAGAGCGATTTCGGATCATCTGCATCAGTACGGTATTTATAATACGGCAATTACCAGTACCAGAGCCTTTGAGACGATTTTCCGTTTGCAGTATGAATTGACGACGGACGGATTGGTTTCGATACTGATTCCAAATTGTGATCACGCAGAGGAACTCCGTAAGTGTGTGGAGGCAATTCGTAATAAAAATTCTTACGAGAATTACGAAATTCTTATTGCGGAGAATAACAGTAAAGAAGAAGCGACCTTTGCCTATTATGAAGAATTAAAAAAGGATCCCAAGGTACGTATTTTAAAGTATGAGGGCGAATTCAATTATTCCCGCATTAATAATTTTGCGGCCAAAGAAGCAAAGGGTGAGTTTTTACTTTTATTAAACAATGATGTGGAATTTATCAACAAAGATTTTATCAAAGAATTGTTGATGTATGCCCAGCGTGAAGATGTGGGGGCAGTAGGCGCGAAACTTCTTTTTCCGGACGACACCATTCAGCACGCGGGAATTGTGATTGGTTTGGGAGCGCACAGAACCGCGGGACATATTCATTATAAGGATGAAAATGCTCACATCGGCTATATGGGACGTTTGTG
>JAZNLG010000246.1:0-4208 GCA_045578965.1 Lachnospiraceae bacterium
TTACAGGAACGTTTTATCAATCTTTGGAAAGTTTTGGCAAGCCGCTACGGCAATCAGCCGGACCGAGTAGCCTTGGAAATCCTGAATGAAGTAGTAGATCCTTCAGTAGCTGTAAAATGGAATGCCATCGCACGCCGCACCATTGAAGCCATCCGCGAAATCACACCGAATTCCTGGATTATTGTAGGCGGCACCCGAAACAATAGTGTGGTATCCGTCAAAGAATTGGATGCACCTTTAGATGAACGCATTGTGCATACCTTCCACTGTTATGAACCTTTGATTTTTACCCATCAGGGCGCATATTGGATTGAAAATATGCCGGAAGATTATAAAACAGATTATCCGAAAACCATCGGTGAATATATCACAGAAACAGAAGGTCTTATTGACCCGATTCAGGCATATCCTCTTAAGCACATTGCGCCGGAAACCATCGGAAAAGAATTCTTCCGTAAGTTTTTTATGGATGCAATTGAAGCCGCAGAAAAGAATGATGTACCTCTCTACTGCGGGGAATACGGTATGATTGACCGGGCAAATCCGGAAGATGCCATTCGTTGGTTTGAAGATATTCATGAAGTATTTGATGAATACCAAATTGCGCGAGCCGTTTGGACTTATAAAGAAAAAGATTTCGGCATTACCGGAGAACATTATTCACCTATTTTTGAAAAACTGATTAAGTGCTTATAAAACAAAAAAACTCTGTTTAAGACTATCTTAAACAGAGTTTTTAATTACTCTTTATCGGATATTTTCTCATCCGCAATAGGTGTTGCCGCACCATATGCCTTAATCGGATGACCAAACTCATCAAATTCCGTCGTATACCTTACACGGAATAAAACTCTTTGCTCCGTCAGCGGCATAATTGCCTCCAACTCCTTCACACCATTGGCAATCTGCACATGCCAGTCGCGGAACAAGTCTGCCACCTCCGGCGGGAATATTCCTTTTTCAATGGCAGGTTCCGGATAATTCGAAACCAACGCAGGCAAGCCCAAATCACGCATACATCGGAAACAGGGACGCATTTCACGGGTAGCTACCGTGTATTCCCAGGAATATATTTTTACCTGCTCACTTGTTATCTTAAAACGCTTATCACCGGCACTGAGTTCTTCCTGATAATGTTTTTCATTCGTAATATTACGAATCATGGTATAAAAGAGATAACTTCCTTCGCTCTGACCAATCATGCGAACCGTGCTTCGAATGCAAATCGTTTCAGTACCGCAACAGGGTGAAGTAATACTGCGCCAAGTTTCGCTCTCCTGCTCTTTCCCTGTTTCAATGGCCCGCTGTAACATATCTTCATATATTTGACGATTCTCTTCATCCATATAAGTCCAAGGGTTTGTTTCAATCAAATCTTTCTCTGACAGATTCATTCCCAATTCAAGTAAATACTTGGGATTCACACGTAAAATTTCAACCTGTCCGTCGTGATAATCAAAAACAGCTGCTCCACCCACATAATCACTAAACAGCAACGATTCCTGAGACTTGGGATCCCAAAAATCATAGGCTTTTAACACATCGATAAACTCTATATCCGTCGTTCCGACAGCGTTACTGCACAATTTGGCTTCATAATCCTCTTCCGCCAACGGCTTTGAATATAAATATCCCTGAATACAATCACAACCGATGCTGCGTAAGAAATCAGCCTGTTCCAAATGCTCCACGCCCTCGGCAATGACAGGCATTCCGAGCCATTTAGCCATTCGTACAATAGAGCCAAGAATCGTTCCGCCTCGATTACTTTCCGCATCCTGCGATAAGAACAACATATCCAGTTTAATCATATCAAGTTCGATATCTTTCAAAACATTTAACGAAGAATAGCCGCTACCGAAATCATCCATCTCAACAATATAACCGCAGTCATGTAACTTACGGATAATTTCATTGGTATATTTCGGATTGTCTACTGCAGCAGACTCCGTAATCTCAATACGAAGGTATTTAACCGGTACATCATATTTCTTACGAATTGCTTCCAATTTCTCTACAAAATCCGGCATATAAATATCATACTTTGAGAAGTTGCTTGAAATCGGAACCACCTGATAATTCCGGTCCAAACTTCTTCGGATAAAGGCACACACTTCTTCAAATACATACAAATCAAGTTGACTGATAAATCCGTTCTTTTCAAAAATCGGAATAAAAACGCCGGGAGAAATCAAACCGCGTTCCGGATGTTTCCAGCGTACCAATGCTTCCGCGCCTACCAAAAGCCCTGTGGAATGACTGTATTGCGGCTGATAATAAACCACAAAATGACGCTCCTCCAAAGCAGGTCCCATCATACCCACAATTTCCAGTTCACCAAGCATTTCCTTACGCAATGCTTCAGTGTAGTAATTATATTTCTTCGTATAACTTCCCTTAATAATAGACTGTGCAAGAATTGCACGATCCAACATGGCATCTACCGGCAACTCCTCAGACGTCGTCACATAAATACCTATGTTACAGGCAATTTCAAACGGTAACTGATAATGTGTAAGTTTCTCCAAAAAGTCCTCAATCAGTTGCTCCAATTCTTCTCCCGAAGTATGTGTAAACAGAATAAATCGATCCGCATCCGTTCGACATGCCACGTCATTGCCTTTGAGAATATCTTTCGTCAGTTCCGCAATAAAACGCAACACACGGTCTCCGGCTTCCAGCCCAAAAATATCATTAATGGCTTTAAAGCGAATCACATTCAAATGCATCATGGCATATTCGCCTGCTGCCACACCTGCCTTATCATGTTCCAATACATTCTTAACTGCATTATAAAAAGCCTTACGGGTTAACAATCCTGTAAGTTCATCAATCTGCGCCGCATCTGTGTTCTCTTGTTCACTTGGGAATTCATCCTCAATGTCGGTAAAAGAAATATGAATATAGTTTCCGGGAAACGGACACATAAAACCGATACGACATCTTCGCTTCTCACCGTCCGCATCTTTGACAAAACATTCCGCAAAAGACACCTGAGGCGACTTCACAGCAGCCAGTCCGAGAATTCTTTCTTTTAATACTTCTGCCTTCTCAGAATCGATATTCTTGCCCGCTTCCAAAATCTCCCAGAGCGGACGTCCGTCAAAAACTACCCCAAACTGTGCCTCGGCAGAAGCCGGATATGTAAAAGACTGATTTGCACAGTCATAGGTAATCAATAAACTGTCCATATTTTTGTTGTAATTGTGTTCCATTGCCATTTTACAACCTCCCCATATGGTTGTATTCCAAAATGTAACCTCTTACATTCCATAATTGATTCGATTATACCACATTTTTACATAATTGTCATTGTGTTATATATAAAAAATTAATTAACTTTACTTAAAATATCATCATTCCATCCACAAAATACGTCTGCTTTTTTCGGCATTTCTTTTATAAAATGCTTCTTTCTTTTCTTGTAATTGTGTTTTTAGTGTGATAATATTGGAATAGCGTGATTTTTACATAAAAAATAAAAGAGAAAATCGGAAAGGACGCGTAACATTATGAGTAACAACGAAAAGAAAACCGGTGGTTGGCGCACCAACAAGTGGATTCGCGCAGCGATTCCCGCATTATTGCTTCATTGCAGTATCGGTACTGTTTACTGCTGGTCAATTTTTAGTCAGGAAATTGCCGATCACATCGGCTTTAGCAAAGGTGCTACCGAATGGGCATTCAGCTTCGCTATCTTCTTCTTAGGTATGTCAGCTGCATTCCTCGGTAACGTAGTAGAAAAAGACATTCACAAGTCTTCCTTAATCGCTACCATCTGCTTCGCAGCAGGTATGGCTGGTACAGGTTTCTTCATCTGGTTCGGTGGTAACAACCCCGGAAACATTCTTGCCTTAATCGGTATTTATGTATGCTACGGTTTGATTATGGGTATCGGTCTTGGTACCGGTTACTTGTCTCCCGTTAAGACACTTATGCTTTGGTTTGAAGATCGCAAAGGTCTTGCAACCGGTCTTGCAGTAGCAGGTTTCGGTGCTGCGAAAGCAATCGCAAGCCCCATTATGCAAGGTATGCTTGATGGACTTGGCGAAGGCGGTATCTACAAGATGTTCTTCATCCTTGCAGCAGTTTATTTTGTAATGATGTTCGTCGGACACCTTCTTTTGAAGAAACCCGAAGGTTGGCACGAACCCCAGAAGAAAGAAAAAGGTCAGGGTATCTGGTCTGTTATTAAAACAAGACCCATC
>JAZNLG010000247.1:0-5848 GCA_045578965.1 Lachnospiraceae bacterium
TAAATTCTTTCTGCAATGTGGTCAAATCCCTGGCCTCTCTGAGGGGTTACACGCACCTCGATCAAAGCACTTACCTTCTCAACGGAAGTCTTTTCCCAGTCAATCAAAGTATGGTATCCGCAGATAATCTTCTCTTCTTCCATTCTTGCGATTTCGTTCATCAAATCCACTTCACTCATTCCAAGCATAATGGCAAGTTCTTTTAAGTCGATTCTGCTGTTTTTTTCGATCATTTTTAAAATCTGTTCACGCATATATGTATCTCCAATCCGAGATTCTAACATCTCTGTTTATTATCAAATATACTATTTTTCAAATTTCATTATAACGATTTTATCTTGTTAAGACAATAAAAAAGTCATTTTACGTACTTTCGTATTCATAAAAAATCATCATAATACTTTGTACAATTCATCCGACTTGGGTGCTTCCAGAAAACGCTTTTCGCCTTCATTCAGCACTGCTTTATCGTTATTGTCCGTTGTTTTACCGATTACCACTGCCGGAATTCCGGCTTCTTCCAAAGCCTTCGCACAGTCGTAACCGTTTCCGGCGACGATTAACATAGAGCCTGAGGAAATCAAACAATAGGGATTTAAGTCAAAAAATTCGCACACTTCCACCGTTTCCTGCCGTATGGGAATCTTCTTCAAATCTACTTCCACACCCACACCGGCGCTGACGGATAACTCCCATAATGCTCCGAACACACCGCCTTCTGTAATGTCGTGCATGGCTACGGCACCGTTTTGTACCGCAATTCTTGCCTCCGGCAATACAGATAAAAATTGGTCAAAGTTCTTGGCTTCTTCAATTAAGGGACCGGGATATCTGGTTAAAAGTTCCTCGCATTTTTCTTTGGCTAAAATCGATGTGCCTTCCAAGCCCACCCATTTGGTAATAACAATATCCATTCCCGGTTTGGCATTGCTTGTAGGGGTCAATTGACCTTTTTTTGCCTTACCGATTCCTGTTACGGTCAAAACCGGTCTGTTTACCGCCGTGGTAAGTTCCGTATGCCCTCCCAAAGGTTGAATTCCCAGAGCCGCACAGGTTTCTTTGTACTGATCCATTATATTTTTTAAACGGGATTCTTTGTAATTCTCCGGCAAAAGCGCCGTACACAAAAGTCCGATTGGTTCTGCACCTTCTGCCGCCAGGTCATTTACCGCCACATGTACTGCCAGCCGCCCGATATCCGTTGCAGTACCTGTAATGGGATCTGTACTTGTGACGTAAACTTCGTCTTCTTTTAATTCCAAAACGGCGCAGTCCTCCCCAAGAGCTGCGCCGACCAATACTTCTTCTCTTATATTCTTCATTCCTTTAAGAATGGTTCTTTTTAACACATTCTCAGACACTTTACCTATTTTCATGCTTTGCGTTCTGCCTCCGCAATCCGACAGTTTTATCAAAGCGGAATGAAACTTGCTCCTCTCCGAATACTTACTGTCAACATCTTTTCTATTTACTGGGCAGCACCGGTAATTTCTGCCACTTCCTGTGCATAAAGCATTGCTGCCACACCTTTGACATGTTCAATGTTATTGGTAGTGCAGGCTGCCAAAATCTCTGCCTGACGCTGCGGGTTCGCGGTTGCCACACCTACCACCGCTGTTCTGGGAGACATAGAGTAAGAACTGTAATTTACCTGTTCTCTGGATACTTCCACACCGTCCACATAAACAACTTTCCAAAGTTCTGCCTTATAACCTGTATGTGCCGACTGCACGCTGACATAACCCACACCCTGGCCTGCGTCCGCAATGATACGCTCGGTTTCGGGACGAATTACCTGCAAAATTACATTTTCGTATGCAATGGTACGATTCTCATCTCTGGTTTCCACACCATAAATATTAAACGTAATCTTCTTATCATCGCCGGTAATACCTTCAATATAAATAGGATAGTCCGTATTATTTATAAAACGGAAATCCTTGCCTGCAGACTCGGAAATTGCTGCGTCACCGGATACCTGTGTATAGGTTACAATCATAGAGTGATTATGACGCTCGGTCACCTCAAGTTCTGCCATTAATACTGCGTTGTACAAAGTTGTTGATACCTGGCAGATACCACCGCCCATACTATCCACAACCATACCGCTCAAATAAGAACCTGCCATAAAATAGCCGTTATCATAAGTAAACGGTTTTACATTATCATAAAAAGAATATTCTTCTCCGGGATAAATAACCGAACCGTTAATCAATGCCGCGCCGTTGGCAACATTGGCACTTCTGGATTTACCGGAAGAAGCATAACTGGTAGTAAAAGAACCCAATAAATCGTTTACTGCCAACAAATCTTCTGCCGTTCCAACAGGTTCTTCCACTTTGGCAACCAAATCAATAACAAAACCTGCATCACTCATATTTTCACCGGAAGAAAGAGCCGTCTTAATTGCTTCTGCAGATGCTGCTTCATCCACAACCGCACCAACTACTTCTTCGTGAATCACAAATTCGCCGTTTACACGCTCCATTGTAGCACTCTGGGCATGCTGATCAAATTCCGTACACTTTTCCTGAATGACCTGTGCCACCAAAGCATCATCAAAACTGTATTCCAAATGGTATGTCATACCGTTCTGTTCCAAATCTTTTACTTCTTTGTAACGGGCAATAGGATTTCCCTTGGTTCCGATAGTCAGAGCCTCATCTACAATTTCCTTGTTTACCCATTCCATTCCGAAATCGGCAGTTGTAACTTCTACTTCATTACCCTGAGCCGCACGAAGAATCACAGGCATTTCTTTTACCGATGCAAGATATTCTTCTACTGCCGCATTTGCTTCTTGGGCAGTCATTCCGGATACATCAATATTCTCAATATAAACGCCTGTTTTCATTGTCCCGGGTTCTTCTGCTTTAGTCAAAAGAGAACTTCCGCAAACAAGAAGTGTTGCCATTAATGTAATTGTTGTGAACTTTAAGATTTTTTTCATAGTTCCCTTTCTTTATGCCTGTCCCCAAATTTTTGTTGTAACCCGTTTTTCATTGAAAATAACACTAAAATATCTTATACTTATCTTATGTAGGGTATTAATCCCTTCCGTAATTTTTCTTTGTTAGAATGCGTATGCCAAAACAGGCAATACCATTGCAATTACCAAGAAAATAATGATTACGGTAGAAATGATTTTCTTTGCTTTTTTACTGTGAAGATTCATCATAATATAACTCTCCTTTATATTAAAACCGTTTTCTTTGGAGTGCTTTATTTTAAACCCACTCCCCCACATTAATCGTCATACTGAAAGGATATTATATATGAAGATTCCCATTTTGGCAAGTGTTATCGTATTCTGCATTTGGCTGGCATACGAAATTCGCAAACATAACAAAAAGGGCAAACAGGTGCTGGATTCCTATCTGGAAAAAGAGCAGAAAGCCAACGCCACACGTGCTAAATCCCTGGACGGATTGAATTTCATCGAAATACCGGACTGCGTATATGCCGCGCTTCCAAATCCTGTTCCTGCCACCTTAGAAGACAGTTCTAAACTTTTGCAACATCTAAAACAAGCCCACATTGTGAACCTGTCTCATATCTCCAACACCGATTTGAAATTAAAGTACGGTGCATCCAACCTGGATATTTTATCGGAATATGACCAGAATTACATTAGCCTTCTCCGCGTTTTAAATACATTAAGTGAATATCACTACGAAAACGGCAATATTGACACAGCGAAGGAACTCCTTGAATTTGCCGTAAAAGCCCAAAGCGATAATATCGGCACTTATAAAATGCTTGCTAAAATCTACTGCGACAACGGCGAAGAGGCCAAATTAGACTACCTTATCAGTGCTGCAAGCCTTTTGCCGGGCTTAACGCAAAAGCCTATTTTGCGCTTTTTGAAGTCTTTGCGTACTGAGGACACAAATCCTGAAGAAAGCATTCTTGACATTTTGGATTAGGTGCCTTGCAAATGGTACGCCCCAACTGAATAATGTGTATGTTATAGAGAATCCAATGATCCTTCGGAAGTTTTTTCATTAAATCGAATTCAACTTTCGTAGGATCTTCTTCTTTTGTAATTCCCAGTTTCTTGCTGATTCTTTTTACATGGGTATCCACTACCACGCTGGGCTCGTTAAAAATATTGCCACGAATAACGTTGGCCGTTTTTCTTCCAACCCCGGGCAAAGCAGTTAACTCCTCAAGACCCGAAGGAACTTCACCACCGTGAACTTCCATTAATCTTTTACAACAACCGATAATGTTCACTGCCTTATTATGATAAAAGCCTGTGGAATGAATATCTTTCTCCAATTCTTTTACCTCCGCATTTGCAAAGGCCTCCACACCGGGGTATTTTACAAATAAATCCTTTGTTACAATATTCACACGGGCATCCGTGCACTGGGCACTCAAAATCGTGGCAATCAACAACTGCCATGCATTCTCATGGTCCAGATAACACTTGTATTCCGTTCCGTATTCTCCGTCCAAACGGTCTAAAATCGCTTGGATTCGTTCTTTCTGTGTCATAAAAATCTTCCTTTGTTTTTATAGGGGGACGTAAAATTTGCGGTGGGTAATATTAATCTACGAATGTTTTATGGTTCCTTGCGGGCACGCTCCCGCTACGTGTCGCACGTATCGGTACATAAGGTACTTCGTACCTAAGTACCGACGGCTCCCCAGTACCCGCTATCGGAAAACATAAAACATTCGTATGCTAAACCGATATTAAAAGTCGCAAATTTTACTGTTATAAATAAGGTAATAGGCAAACTCATACACATCTTAATTTAGAATTTTTTTATAATCTATAAAAGTTGTTTCTTTATTCTGACTTTATATGCTTTAAATAATATTTATCGCCGCATCCCCGGTAATCGGATTGCGCTTCTGATAATCGAAGAATACTGCACCCACATATTCCGTGCTTACATCTCCATCCCACGACTTCATATCCCAGACCGGATAGCGGAAGTATTCAAGATGCGTTAAATGCATCATTTGTTTTGCGGTATAATCCGAATAATCCTTCAATAAGCGTGGCTCCTCCGCCTCTTTTTTATAAAAGGACCAAACCATTTCTTCCTGAAGCTTGCGGTCCTGCAAGAAGGGCGGACGGCTCTTTAACTTCTCACGCAGATACAGGTCATAAGTCAACAATTCCCTATAGACTTCCATATGGTCGGCATCCGTCTCACAGGCAAAATCCAGCAGCACTTCATAGCGATAACTTCGTGACGGTGCCTGTATAAACAGACCTTTCCTTTCATAAAAATCTCCCAAGGCCTCATACAACCCAAAAGGCGTTGCAAACCGCTTCTCCAGAAACGCAATGGTATTCACAAACTGGCCACTGTTATGATAGAGTTCCAGCATCTCTTCCACGCGTTTTAATCCTATCACATCCGCGTAAGAAATCCAATTGGTAGATAACACCTCGTAAGGCGGATTGTTTTCATAAATGATTCCGTAATTTTCGCTCATTTCACCGATATGCGAGCCGGACAATACCTTCAAGAACCCAAGTTGCAAATCATCAGGCTTCATGGAATACACGTCATTGAAGGACCTGATAAAAGAAGTTTTATCCTCAAAAGGAAGTCCCACAATCAAGTCTAAGTGTAAATGAATATTCTGAAAACCTCGCAATCGCGCTACGTTTACTTTTAATTTATCCATATCCGTAATGCGACAGATTTCCGCAAGGGTCTGCGGATTGGTAGTCTGCACCCCGATTTCCAACTGCACTTGTCCGGGTCTTAATTTAGATAAAAGTTCCAGTTCCTCTTCATTTAAAATATCTGCTGCAATTTCAAAATGAAAGTTCGTCACACCATTGTCATGTTCATATATGTACTGCCATATCGCCATAGCA
>JAZNLG010000248.1:0-6440 GCA_045578965.1 Lachnospiraceae bacterium
CAATGATAATGAGTGGGTTTATGCACAGAGACCGAAGACTGTTTGTTATGTGGACACCGGTGCAGGTTGGGAATCTGTGGGACCGCAGCTTATGTATGTCATGCCGTATCCGGCAGGTGCGGCAACCGGTACAATTTCTGATATGGCCATTTATGCAGGAAGTCTTGCAAGGAAAGATTGTCCGTTATTTGAGAATCCGGAAACAAGAGAGTTTCTGTTTTCACCCTCTGAGACATATAGGGGTACGGAAATTGGATACAGTTATCATGGATTTTTATCTTCTATGTATGGAGAAAATGTAGTGCTGGGACACAACGGATCGACGAACGGCTTCTGTTCACAGATGTTTTTTGATGTGGAAACAGGTGTCGGAACCGTAGTGATGATGACCGGTATGGGACTTCCAATTATGGAAATTCCGGAGATTGTGTTTGGAGAAACTTCTGCAGAGATACCTGCTGATTTTGTATCAAACGAGGCTGCGGGAGATGACATATCCGGCATGTATATTGGTGCCCGTTCCATGCGTCACGGTCCCTTGAAGTCAATTTCTTTATTGGGATTGTTACCGATTGCATCTACCGGAGAGGGAGAGTATGATGTGGCAGGCATTGCCACAATCCAAAATGTGTCAGGAGAACTCTATTGGATTGTTCAGGAAGGTCAAGGACTGCCGGCGGAAGGATATCAGTTAGAAGATGGTACCGGAGTATTGAATCTCGGTTTACAGAGTTATGTAGAAGAACCGGCACTGGTCGCATATCTTGCGTTGATGATTTTCTATGTGATATGTGTGCCTGTTGCAGCTGTATTGTTGCTCATTAAATTGATTCTTCTTATTGCTAAGAAGTTTAAGAAATATGAGGGTGCAGCCTTGATTGCAGTTGCGCAATTTGCTAAAATAATATCAGTGGGAGTTGTGATATTCTGGATTTCGGTATACAGTACGCAGTACGGACTTACACCGGCGCAAGGAATCATTGGTTGTCTGATTCAGATATTATGTATGTTGGCATATTTGGCATCTGCAGGAATTTCTGTGAAAGCATTGTTTGCCAAAGATGTGAAAGTAATACGCAGGATACAATATGTAATCAATATTCTTGCAAATGTAATTTGTGTTGTCGCAATGATCTCACTGGAACTGATACGATTCTGGAATGTATAAAATTTTAGGGGGTATTTTACAATGACTTATCAGGAAGTATTTCAGGCAGTAAAAGACAAGTTTAAAGATGCGGATGTAAGCCACATCAATGAGAAACTGGCTTTTCAGTTTAACATCACAGGTGAGGGCGAAGGCATCTTTTATGCAGAAGTAAAAGACGGCAAGCTTTCCATTGAGCCTTACGAGTATTATGACAGAGACGCAACTTTTATCTGTAAGGCAGATACATTGCTTAAGATTATGGATGGCAAGATGGATCCGGTGATGGCATTTACCATGCAGAAATTAAAAGTGGAAGGCGATATCGGCAAAGCGTTAAGGCTGAAAGAAATGATTAAATAGTGAGTTGAAAAAGCATCGGCAGATTTGTCGGTGCTTTTTTCGTGAAATATATTAATAAAAAGTGACAACCCGTAGCAAAATGATTATAATAAAGCAGTACGAATATTAGTTGTAAAAGTAATCTGATTTACTACGGGAAGGATTGAAATGAGTAACACGCAGTCGAAAGTCAAACGAACGCCAAAAGAATATGTTACGTTGTTTCTGACGTTTTTTAAGATAGGTGCTTTTACCTTCGGCGGCGGTTACGCCATGATACCGCTGATCCAGAAGGAAGTGGTGGACAACCATAAATGGGTAACGGCGGACGATATCCTGGAAGTCATTGCCATAGCGGAGAGTACGCCGGGGCCCATTGCGGTAAATGCAGCAACCTTTGTGGGATATAAGTTTGGTGGATTTTGGGGTGCTTTTTGCGCAACCTTGGGCGTGGTATCGCCGTCCTTTTTGATTATTGTATTGTTATCTTCGCTTATCAGCCGTTTTCAGGATAATAAGGTGGTGCAATATGCCTTCTTTGGCATTCGTGCCGGTGTACTTGCTTTAATTGTAAAAGCATTGGTTAATATGTATCGAAAGTGTCCGAAAAGCTCTGTGGCATATTGCATCTTTGCCTTTTCTTTTATTATGGTGGCTTTGCTTAATATTAAGGCAATCTACGTGCTGATTGCCTGCGCGCTGATTGGCCTGGCAGCTTCCTTTGTTGCAAAGAGAAAGGAGGCGAAGAAATGATTTATTTGGAATTGTTTCTTATTTTCCTTGGGATTGGCGCCTTTACCTTTGGCGGTGGCTATGCAATGCTTCCGTTAATTCAGGATGCGGTGGCGGCCAAGGGATGGCTTACGGAAGAAGAACTGGTGAATTTTATGGCGGTCAGTGAAAGTACACCGGGGCCTTTTGCCATTAATATGTCCACGTATGTGGGTATGGAAGTGGGCGGTTTGCCGGGAGCAGTGATTGCAACCACAGGCGTGGTACTGCCTTCTTTTATCATTATTCTGGTAGTGGCGAAGTTTTTTGCGAAATTTAAGGAGAATTTCGTTGTAAAAGGATGTATGTCCGGTTTGAAACCGGCAGTAATCGGTATGATTGGGACTGCAGTGCTTTCTACGGGAATGACGGTATTCTTTCCGGCGGGATTTGCATTTGCAACTTTTACTACGGTAGGTTTTATCGGGGCACTTGCAATTTTTGGCGGAAGCCTTATTATGGCTTTAAAGAAGGTGCATCCGATTGTGATTATTCTGATTTCGGCGGTGGCCGGAATTATAGTAGGTTTTATTTTTAAATTATAGAAACGATTATTATAACGAAAAGGAAGTGCCCTATTAAGGTTCTTCCTTTTTATGTTCTAAATTGAAGATTCCAAATCCCAGGATTCCATTTGCAATTGTAATATACGCAGTGCATATTTGCGTTTATTCTCCGGTACATTTTCCAACAATGAAAGAATCGCAGTATATTCGTCGGAATGTTTCTGAGATTCTTCTGTATCATAAGTTTTGCCGTAGATAATGTAGTCCAGAGACATATCCAATAAAGATGCGATGGAAATCATGGTTTCTACACTCATTCCGCAACTGCCGCGTTCAATATCGGCGAAATATTTGGATGAAATGTCAATTTTAGCGGATGCTGTATCCAATGTCATATTTAATAGTTGACGTTTTTTACGGATGCGCTCGCCGGTTTCGATTTTGTTGTATTGTAATTTCATAATATCAACCCCTGCTTAAAACGTAAATGAAAAAACAGTTTAAAACTATATTCTTATTATGCGTGTTTTGATTATTTCACAGAAGAAACTTAAAACGTACAAATAATTACGTTTAAAACGTAACACGTAGGGCGGTTTTTTATACATAAAAAATAAAAAAGAAAACAAAATGTATAGATTTGGGAAAAAAATTCCATACTATTAACATCAAGAAAAAGTGAGGTAATTTGTATGGCATTAAAAGAAAAAGAAATTCAGGCAATTGAAGATTTATGTACACAGGAGCAGTGCTGTATTGACAAATACACAAAGTACAGTAATGAAGCCAAAGATCCTGTTTTACAGGACCTTTGTAAGCAGATTGCAAGCAAGGAAAGAGAACATTTACAGTCTTTAAAGCAGGTATTACAAGGCAATGTACCGCAGTGTGACTGCAATGACAGCAGCGGAGCGCAGTACCAGCCCACAGCAACTTATAATCCTATGACGGAAACGGAAGATAAGAAGGCTGACAATTTCCTTGTAACTGATTTAATCGGTACCGAAAAATTAGTGTCTTCCGAATATAATACCAATGTATTTGTGTTTGCGGATGCGGCAATCCGTAAATTACTTGCGGACATCCAGATTGAAGAGCAGAATCATGCGGAAATGCTGTATAAATATAAAACAGCCAATGGTATGGCGTAGGGTTAGGTTTGTTTGAGACTGTGTGAAACAAATTATTCGGATTCTTTCTTCTCTATTTTCAAAAAATGTGGTAGAATAACACTTGTGGTGTTCTCATTATGAAAATAGAGGTGTTTAAAAGCAATCAAAGTTAAGATGAGGACGCTGGCATACACCGGCGTCCTTTTTTACAGGGTTGTAAAATTGAGAGCAATCACGGAATGAAAGATACGGAGTAAAAGCAATGTACAATTCAGATGTTTTGGAAATCAGAAAACGATTTAAAAAAGAAAAGACTACGATTGGTCGTATTACCGGATGCTATGTTACAGGTGCGGACAAGCAGATTAAGACTTATATTGATACGGATTTTGTGGATTTGGAAGAAGCAGAGCAATTTAAGTATATTGAAATTATCAAAAAAGGACTGTCCGGTGTTTTAAATAAGAATCTTTTATCTTTGAAATTTAAAGAAGAAGCGTTGGAAGCAGGCGGTACACAACAGTCTTTACTTGCTTTGCGTAATTCGGAACTTAAGAATAAGGATATGCTGGAGGCGTTTTATCAGCAGATTATTGATACATACTACTATGTGGGAAATTACTTGATTCTTATGATTCATGACGTCTATGATGTTATGACCAAAACAGAGGATAAAATGGCATTGGATGAGTCGGAAGAAGTGTACAGTTATGTATTGTGTTGTATCTGTCCGGTTAATTTATCAAAGCCCGGGCTCAGTTATCATGAGGAAGAGAATGTGATTGCAAACCGCAACCGTGACTGGGTAGTGGATATGCCGGATGCAGCATTTTTATATCCTGCTTTTAATGAGAGAAGCACGGATGTGAATGAAGTTTTATATTATGTCAAAAATATTGAAGAAATGCATAGCGAGTTTATTGATAATGTGTTAGGATGTATTGAAACGGTGCCTTCTACCGTTGAGAAAGAAATCTTTCATCAGATAGTGGAAGAAGTTATCAATGATGCACCGGGGTATGATACCTTTGAAGTGGTTCGCTCCATTAATACCCAATTAAACGATATGGCGGAGAATATGGTGTTTGGAGAGCCCAAAACCATTCAAAAAGACGATATGGTTGATTTGATGGTAAAGAGTGGCTTAAAAGAAGAACATATTCCTATTGTGGAGGAGAAGTTTGAAAAGGCAATCGGAGAGGATGTAAAGTTACATCTTGACAATGTCAGAGAGAAGAAGAATTTTGAAGTAAAGACGGACGAAATGCAGATTAAGGTTAAGTCTGAGGCAGCGGATATCGTGGAAATCCGTGTGATTGACGGTCGTAAGTGCCTTGTTATTCCTATGAATTCCGATATCGAAGTGAATGGTATTATGAAGAGAATTGTACAGGAGTTGAATGATTCCGAAGAAGATGAGGCGTAGTGATTCATCTAATAAAGTTGTCAAAAGAAGGATAAGAAAGTATAGAATGCAGTGAGCGAAAATCTCGCGGAAAGGTTGTAATTTATGAGTACTATGTTGGTAGTAGGCGGATTATTTGGTATTGCTATTTTGGTAGCAATTATTGCGGCGATTGCAACAGTGGTTTCCACTGCGGCAGCAATTCAGAAGCAGGAAGATGAAGAATAAAAGTTTCCGAAAAGAACTTGGAATGCCGAGACGAAAGTATGCTTAGAGAATGTGATATTAACGAAATATCTGACGGAAAACGTTATCAGGCAAATGATATGGTTAAGTTAGGTTGTAATGATTGTAAGGGATGCCATTCCTGTTGTGTGGGAATGGAGGATACAATTGTATTGGATCCTTATGATATTTACCGCCTGACGAAAAATTTGGACTTGGATTTTTCGCGTCTTATGCAGGGACGGATTGCCCTTCACGTGGAGGAAGGACTGATTTTGCCCCATTTGGCTATGGCTGAAGAGACGGGTGCCTGTTCCTTTTTAAATGAAGAGGGGCGTTGCAGTATCCATGCCCACAGGCCGGGGATTTGCCGTTTGTTTCCGTTGGGACGTATTTATGAAGATGGCGGTTTTTCATACTTTTTACAGGTGAATGAGTGTGTCAGGGAGAACCGTACCAAGGAAAAAATTAAGAATTGGCTCAATACGCCTCGTTTGAAAGATTACGAGGCCTTTATTCTGAAATGGCATAATTATACCAAGGAAATGCAGACCTTTCTGGCAAACAGAGAAGATGCAAAGGATTGGAATATGTTGCATTTGCAGACGTTTTATATAATGCCTTATGCGTCGGAAGATTTTTATGAGGAATTTGAAGTAAGACTTGCGGAAATGCGAAAGCGTATGGTAATGTAAGAAGTTGGATGAAATGTCAGTATTCAGAAGATAAAAAACGACGATAGTTGTTCGCGTATAAAAGATACATCAATTGATTGGAGATTAATATGAAAGAGAACAGAAGTAATTTTTCCGGTAAGATGGGATTTATTCTTGCGGCTGCCGGAAGCGCGGTAGGTTTGGGAAACCTGTGGAGATTCCCTTATTTGGCAGCACAGCACGGTGGCGGTATTTTCATTTTTGTATACCTGATTC
>JAZNLG010000249.1:0-6665 GCA_045578965.1 Lachnospiraceae bacterium
CCTTTTATACATAAAACATTATTTGAATTCAACAATTGTTACGCCTGCGTCGCCTTCGCCGAACTCGCCCAAACGGAAGGCTTTGACGTAGCGGACACCTTTCAGATATTTGTGAACACCGGTTCGTAAAGCACCGGTTCCTTTGCCGTGTACAACGCGGACGCTGGTTAAGTGTGACATATAAGCATCGTCTAAATATTTATCCAAAGCGGCCAAAGCCTCATCCACGGTTTTGCCCAGAAGATTGATTTCCGGGGAGATGGATGCTGATTTGGAGAAGGAACCGCTGTAATTGGTACGTTTGGTTTTCTCCTTGGCAGAGGCTTTCTCCTGAACCAGTCGTAAGTCTTTTATGTTAGATTTTACACGCATAATACCACATTGGATAAAAAGATCACCTTTGACATCCGGCTTGGTGCTGACCGTACCTTTCATCTGCATGGAAATGATTTCTACGTTCTCACCAATCAGTAACTGCTCGGGTTTAAGTATTTCGTGTTGCTCTTTCTTTTTGTTTTCTTTTAATGAACTGTCCTTGGCAGAGATTTTATCACGCAGTTTCTGGCGGGTTTTCTCCATTTCCTGAATGCTGGTGCCCTTTTGGTAAGCGCGGATTGCCTTGTCGGCAGTATCTTTAGCTTCCTGCAAAATTTCTCTTGCTTCTTCATTTGCTTCCCGAAGGATTCGATCTCTGGACTGTTCCAGTTTCTCCTGTTTCTTGGATAACTGTGATTTTAATGATTCGATTTCCTTACGGTATTCTTCAATTTGCAGCCGTTCGTTCTCAATGGTAACTCTGGACTGCTCCAAGTCTGTTAAAAGGTCTTCGAAACTTTCATCAGCCGCGCTGATTTCTTCTTTGGCGGAATCGATAATGTCGTCTGCCAGTCCGAGTTTGCGCGAAATAGCAAACGCATTGCTTTTACCGGGTATACCGATTAAAAGACGGTAGGTGGGAGATAAGGTCTCCACATTGAATTCACAGCAGGCGTTCTCTACAAAATCCGTAGAGAGGGCAAATACTTTTAACTCACTGTAGTGAGTGGTCGCCATGGTGCGGATTCCACGGTCGTGTAAGTGTCGTAAAATACTGATGGCAAGGGCGGCACCTTCGGTAGGATCCGTACCTGCGCACAGTTCGTCAAACAGACATAAGGAATCGGCATCTGCCGTGTTTAAAATGGATATAATATTAGTCATATGCGCCGAGAAAGTACTCAAACTCTGTTCGATACTCTGTTCGTCGCCAATATCTGCAAAAATTTCATTAAATACACAAAGTTCGCTGTTATCTCTTGCCGGAATATGAAGGCCGGACTGTCCCATGGCACATAAAAGTCCTGTGGTTTTCAAGGAAACCGTTTTACCGCCGGTATTGGGGCCGGTTACAATCAGTAAGTCATAGTCACGTCCTAAGCGGATATCGATCGGTACTACTTTCTTTTTGTCGATCAGGGGGTGACGGGCTTGACGTAAATGAAGGCTCTTCTCTTCGTGATAAACAGGTCTTGAGGCGTTCATATCAAGTGCAAGTCCTGCTTTGGCAAAGATAAAATCCAGTTTCGTCAGATTTTGCTGATTTGCGGTAAGTTCCGCTGTATATTCTGAAGCCTGTGCACTCAGATTCGCTAAAATCACTTCGATTTCTTCTTGTTCCTGAATGCTTAATTCCTGCAGTTTGTTATTGAGTTCCACTACGGCTGCAGGCTCGATAAAAAAAGTAGAGCCGGCCTTGGACTGGTCGTGCACCATACCGTGAACCATACCTTTGTATTCAGATTTAACAGGAATACAATAGCGGTTGTTTCGCATGGTGATTACGGCATCCTGCAGATAGGTGCGGTAGGTGGAATTAACCATGGTATTTAACTGGCTGTGAATGCGTTCGCCGGTAATGACCATACTTCTGCGGATATGTTTTAACGTGGAGGATGCATCGTCTGCGATTTCTTCTTCGGAAAGAATGCATCTTCTGATTTCGCGGGAAAGTTGTACCAAAGGAACCAGTTCTTCGAACATAGCGGTTAAAGAATCGTCCGGTTCTTCCTCGCGCTCTTTAGAGCCGTATTGTTTTACTCTTGCGGCACATTCTGCAAGGGCGGCAATTTTGAGTAATTCCGGAGCGGAAAGGCTTCCGCCCAAAGTCAAATTCTGGATGCTTCGAAAAAGTTCGTAATTGCCCTGAAATGTAATCCGACCTTTGCGAAGTAACCTTCCGGTGGCATCCGCGGTTTCTGTTTGAGCCTGATTTATGGCAGATACGTCTGTGATGGGAAGTAAGGCTTCACACTCCCTTTTACCTAAGGGAGAGGAGGCGTGTTCTACCAGAAGACGTATGATTTTATCATATTCTAAAATTCGTAATGCGCGTTCGTTCATAGTCAAAAATCCTTTCGTTCCTATCATAGCATAGTTTTGACGAAAATGCTATTTTCTATTGGATACTTTTTGTGGTATACTAGACGCGAGAAAATACCAAGCTACACGAGGCGGAGGAGAAATGAAAGAACATCAGGATAGCGATTATTCGTTTTTACAAGAGAAGATAAAAGAGCGTCCCATTAATCGGAAGAAATTAATCAGGACCAGTCTCAATACTGCTACGTTTGCGGTAGTGTTCGGTTTGGTGGCTTGCGTCACTTTTATCCTGTTAGAGCCGGTAATCGGAGATTGGTTGAACCCGCAGAAAGATGAAGGCGTGGGAATCGTCACATTGCCTGCTGAGGAGGAAGAAATGCTTCCGGAGGATATGGTGCAGGATGAGACTGAACTGAACCAAAGTGCCAACATATCAAATGCGGTGTCGACCGTGGAACTGCAGTTATCGGATTACGAAGACATGTACGATAAACTCTATGATGTTGCCAAAGAGGCCGGGCGTGGAATGGTTACGGTAACGGCCATGAGTTCCAATGTGGATTGGTTTAACAATACTTTGGAGAGTGAGAATGAGACTACCGGTTTTATTCTGGCGGATAACGGAAAAGAAATCCTGATTCTGGCGGATTATCGTTTTGTGTCCAAGGCTACGGAGATTATGATTACGTTTACGGATGAATCCCAGGCATCCGCTGTGATAAAAAAATATGACCGGAATACCGGTTTGGCGGTGCTTGCGGTAGATATGTCCCTGCTTTCTTTAAATACCAAGGAAGCGATTAAGTATATGAGTCTCGGAAGTTCCAACAGCGGTAACAAAACCGGTGATTTGGTCATTGCGGTAGGAAGTCCTTTGGGTTATGTAGAATCGCTTTGTTATGGGAATATTACTTCGCTGGGAAATGAAGTAAACACCATTGATATGAACTATAAATTAATTACTACGGACATTTACGGCAGCAGTAATGCCAGTGGTGCAATTTTAAATACCAAGGGTCAGATTATCGGAATCATTAACCAGAATTATAACAGTGCGGATTTGGAGAATCAGATTTCGGCGATTGGTATTTCCGAACTTCGTAAGGTGATGGAATCTATGTCGAACGGCAGTGATATTACATATTTGGGACTGTATGTAACAAATGTAACGGCCGCAGCACAGTCGCAGTTATCCGTGCCGCAAGGGGCATATATTACGGATATCCGCTTGAGTTCACCGGCTATGCTGGTAGGAATGCAAAAAGGCGATGTGGTGACTGCCATTGATGATGCCGTGATTACCAATGTATCGGAATATGTAAGTGAGTTAAGAACTCATACACCCGGAGAAGAAGTCACTATAACCATTCAGCGAATGAGTGTGGACGGTTATCGTGAAATTGATGTAAAAGTTACACTTGGCGTGTTAGAGTAAATGAATATTGAATATAAACTGCCGATTATTTATCTAAAATGTCTTCGATTCTACGAATATAACATTTTTATGTGATTTGTAGGAAGGTATAAGGAAACGGACGTGAACGGCATAAACTCACCATCGTGGTTCGATTATGCCTTTTTCTGACATCGTGTCAGAAAATCACTGTGAACATAATACAAATCACTAAAAATCTAATATTCTCCGCAAGGAAGACATTATAGAAAAATAATCGGCAGTAATTATAATATAACAATTTGTTAAGAAAGGAAGCGCGGTAAAACCGCCAAAACAAAGATGAGATATATTCAGGAATTAAAAGAAGGTGCAGCAGTTAAGGATGTGTATTTGTGTAAGCAGAAGAATGCTGCCACAACGAAGAACGGGAAAGAATATTATAATGTAATTTTACAGGATAAAACAGGAACGATTGATGCTAAAATCTGGGATACCGGCAATTCCGGAATTGCAGAGTTTGCAGCCCATGATTATGTTTATATTTATGGTGAAGTCACTTCTTTTAACGGTGCGTTGCAGGTGAACATCCGACAGGCCCGTGTGGCAGAGCCGGGGGATTATAACGAGGGCGATTATTTCCCGATCAGCAGTAAAAATATCGGCGAGATGTATGCGGAACTTCTCGGTATTATCGGTAAGGTTGAGAACGTATATTTGAAGAAATTGTTGGAGTACTTTTTTATTGAAGATAAGGAGTTTGTTGAGCGTTTTCAGAAGTCATCAGCGGCGAAGACCGTACACCACGGTTTTATCGGAGGTTTGTTGGAGCATACCTTAAGTGTAACGAAGTTATGCCAGTATTTTTGTACTACATACCCTGTGTTAAAAAAGGATTTACTGATTACGGCAGCAATTTGTCATGATATCGGAAAGACCAAGGAATTGTCCTTGTTCCCGGATAATGACTATACCGATGAAGGTAATCTTTTGGGACATATCGTAATGGGGACTGAAATGATTTCGGATAAAATCCGTTCGATTCCCAATTTCCCTCCTGTGCTTGCGGGAGAGTTAAAACACTGCATCGTGGCGCACCATGGTAAACTGGAATTCGGTTCGCCCAAGGTTCCTGCTTTAATGGAGGCTGTGGCACTGAATTATGCGGATGATGCGGATGCAAAGTTGCAGATGTTTACGGAATTAATCAATAAAACCGACAGTTACGAATGGCAGGGATATAACCGTTTGCTGGAAAGTAATGTGCGACTGACAAAGGGCGAGTAAGCGCGAATTTGTAAGGTTTATAACAGGAAAGACGGATTCCGGGCAAATCGTAATGATACTATAAATGATAGAGTGGGGCATATCGACAAAGGAATAAGATAATATGGATATGTATAAAAAAGGTGACCTGCTGACGGTCACGATAGAGGATATGGATACCGATGGTCAGGGCATCGGAAAGGCGGATGGCTACACGCTGTTCGTAAAAGATGCTTTGATTGGCGATGTCGTAAAAGTAAAAATTATGAAGGCAAAGAAAAACTATGCTTTCGCAAGGTTAGAGGAGGTCTTAAAGCCCTCCTCTTATCGCATTGAACCCAAATGCGAGCATCATCGCAGATGCGGCGGTTGTCAGTTGCAGTGTCTGTCCTATGACGCACAACTTGCATTTAAAGAGAAGAAGGTACGTAATAATCTGGTGCGTATCGGTGGTTTTGAAGAAGGGCTCATTGATGAGATTATGCAGCCGATTATCGGAATGGAAGTGCCTTTTTATTATCGTAATAAGGCGCAGTATCCCATCGGTAAGGATAAAAAGACCGGAAAACCGGTAGCGGGTTTTTATGCACAGCGGACGCACGATATTATTCCCAATACGGACTGTGCTTTGGGTGTGGCCGAAAATAAAGAGATTTTAGAACGGATTTTAGCATGGATGGAAACCTGTAAGGTGTCTGCCTATGATGAGGAAACAGGCAAGGGACTTGTGCGCCATGTCTTAATTCGTAAGGGTTTTGTCAGTGGTGAACTGATGGTGTGTCTTGTGGTGAACGGCAGGGAATTGCCACAGGTTGGCAGACTGATTGAAAGTCTCAAGACCGTGCCCGGAATGAAGAGTATTTCTCTCAGTGTGAATCGCGAGAATACCAATGTGATTATGGGCAAAAACATCCGCACCTTGTGGGGAAGCGATACCATCGAGGATACTTTGGGCAGCATTCAGTTTCGGATTTCGCCCCTGTCCTTTTATCAGGTAAATCCTGTGCAGACTGAGAAGTTATATGGTAAGGCTGTGGAATTCGCGGGGCTGACCGGTAAAGAAACCGTGTGGGATTTGTATTGCGGCATCGGTACGATTTCACTTTTTATGGCAAAAAATGCAGGTAAGGTGTACGGCGTGGAAATTATTTCTGAAGCAATTGAGGACGCCAAAGGAAATGCGGCGAGAAACGGTTTTACCAATACGGAGTTCTTTGTGGGTAAGGCCGAGGAAGTGTTGCCGGAGTTTTATGAGAAGGCTAGTCGGGAGACCGGTTCCGCAGGCGTATATGTAGGTGACGATGCGGATATGCTTCATCCCGACGTGATTGTAGTTGACCCGCCCCGTAAGGGCTGTGATGTACAGTGTCTGGATACCATGCTAAAGATGCGACCTGAGAGAATTGTGTATGTAAGTTGTGACAGTGCGACCCTGGCGAGGGATTTGAAGATTCTGTGTGAGGGCGGATATGAGCTGAAGAAAGTGTGTTGCGTGGATATGTTTGGACAGACGGGGCATGTGGAGACGGTTGTTCTTCTGTCCCAACAAAAGCCGGACGATTATATCGAGATAGAGATTAAACTGGATGAGATAGATACTACAAGTGCAGAAGCAAAAGCTACATACAAAGAGATCGAGGAATGGGTG
>JAZNLG010000250.1:0-3101 GCA_045578965.1 Lachnospiraceae bacterium
CTTTGACAAATTCCACGTCATAAATCTCCACATTGTGTTTGGTTGTAATCGGAAGCAGAAGTTCTTCGGTTCGCTGTTCGTAAGTATCTCTTTTTGCCATTCTTACGCTCTTCCTTTCTTTTGATTCCCTTTGGCAATTGCACCTTCTGTTCAAAACCGCAAATGCCCTAACCAACAAACAAGAGTGGACTTCGCAGTCCACTCTTTATCATATTGCATTATTTAATTCTCTTGCATTTTAACACCTTAATCAGATTAAGTCAAGGTTTATAATACGTTTTTTGTGCTTTTTAGGGGATAAATACAAACAAATCCCGGAAAACCTGGGATTTGTCTGTTTGATATTTTAATTTATACAAGTTATTTAGTTTGGTGCATTCAGCGCAGGATATCTTTCCTGTACGCATTTATAAAAGTAATCTAATGCTTCTTCTTTTGTATAATAATCATTAAAATAATAATATGCAGCCCTAGCAAACTCATTATTACATCCCGAATCATATACTGACATATTACTCATATCAATTCTGTTTGCATTATACACGTAAACTCCTAAAGGATTCTGGCCTCCAAGAACGCGACTGCTGTAACTTGTATTTGCAGCAAATTTATTCATAACCGTTTTGCTATTTACAAAATCATTATCCTCTACCACGATTTCAGACAACACATCTTGATTGGTAGTCATAGTAAGCAAAATATCCTTAACCAAGGTAGGATTGTCCGTTCCGTTTGCTACACAAAGCATTGTACCTCCCCAGAAGTAACCTTCAGGACCTGCACACACTCCCCAATCACCTTGGTTAGCAACTGAACCTTCAACATCTGCCGCCATACAAAAATCTGAAAACCATGCGGGTCCAAAGTAACAGAACACTCTACCATCCGGATAAAAGCCTACTGACCAGTCATCACTCCACATATCATAAGTATCTGTACATCCGTCATCTACCAATTCTTTGGTATCATCCATCCAATTCATAATATTTGAATCTATATTAATGGTTCCGTCTACAACCCAAGGACTGGTTGTATTATTGGCATATACACGATATGTATCATTTGTACTTGCTGTCATATTATAGAATTCCGCTTCCATCTTCTTGGCGGTACTCATATAAGAATCCCAGTCTTTAACATATGCCTGTACTTTGGCAGGATCGTCAGTACCCAATACTTCTTTAGCGGCTTCGCGATTATAAATCAATGCCCCGGGACAACACTGCCAGGTTAAACCTTTTAACGCACCGTACTGATCTGTCATAATATCATGGTTATACGCAAACTGATCTGCAACATTGGCATCGCTAATACCAAGAGATGCCATACTCATTGTATAGTTTGTATCCACATACTTCTTGGCATAATCAGGTTCCACAAGGAAGATATCCACTTTTTCATCCGCAGACGCTTTGTCCTGATTCAATAATGAATAATCCAAATTATTCTGATATGCATTATCCATACTGGGAGTTATAATCCAATTAACAGTTACATCACCAATTTTACCTGTTGTATAATCATATTTCACATAGCCGGGATAATGATCTTCCACGCGTCTCATAAACTCATCATTCCAACAATAAATATTTAAAACACTGCCTTCTTTAACGACATTCGGATCCGCTTTTACCATACCGTTTACAACATAGAATGTTCCGCCGTTATATTCCACATAGCCGGTATAGTCTTCTGCAAGGCAACCATTCTGCAAATAGAACCATTCTCCGTCATACAATGCAAGACCGGTATACTGCTCCTGCACCTGTCCGCCTGCAAGGAAATACCACTTATTATCAGCTTTGGAACCTTGTGTATTCTGATACAAACCGGAATATTCTGCTTTAATCTGGCCTGCTGCTACCAAAAACAAACCTTCTCCATACTGATAAAAACCATTTGCATTGCTGGCAAGTTCGCCTTTGTTCAAATAAAACCAATGGTTATCATATTCTGCAAAACCATTCCAGTCTTTCTGCACCTGTCCCTGCGAGAAAAAATACCACTTATCCACATTCAGAAATTCCACATGGCACATACCCATAAAGTCTTTACGTACCAATCCGTCAATTACAACAAATAAACCACCGTTATAATCAACCATACCATCTTTTGTGGTATCTAATTTGTCATTATTATAATACCACCAGTTACCGTCTGCATCCTGCTTCAATGTTGCAGAACCCGCAAACGCAACCATTGTTGTTGCCAACATTGTAATGATCAATGTTGATAACACAAGAATCGTTTTTTTCATTTGTTCTTCTCCCTTCTCAACCTCATTGTAAAATAGTTTTTACAATGAAAAGTTTAGCACATTTTACCACTGTTTTCAATGCAGAAAAGATGTGATGTGAATAAAAAAACAAAGATGCTTCGTGTCCGCCTATAGAATGCAAACAACTCCCGGCAAAACCGGGAGTTGCTCATTCTTCTCGTTTATGCAATTTTTGCTTTAATCTCTTCTACGTCTTTTTGCAATGCAGTTATCATTTGCATAATCAACGCTGTATTACTATTTTCGATTCTAATACTATTGAATTTTTCTTCTAATTTATCAACACGTTCATTTAGTGCAACTATTTTTTCATTTGTTCTTTTGTATAATCTGTCCATTTCTGTAAGCAGATTATTTTCACACCTGGTAACTCTCGCTTCCAAACGTTTATTCATTTCTTTAAGCAACCGTTTCTCACTTTCTCGTATTCTCTTCTCTAAACGTTTATCTGTTTCTTCCAATATTTCTTTCTTAAAAATAGCAAATTTGGCATCCAGTTTAGCATCCAACTTAGCATCAAATTTTTCTTCAAGTTTTTCATCTAATTTCTGCTCAAGTTTTTCTTCTAATTTCTGCTCAAGTTTTTCATCTAATTTCTGTTCCAACTTTTCTTCTAGTTTCTGCTCAAGCTTTTCTTCTAACTTTTGTTCAAGTTTTTCTTCTAACTTTTGGTCCAACAAATCAGCAATAGCAGCAAGATCATTCGCATCCAGCATAATATCCACCTCCTTCCCTATTCAATTTTCATAGCAAAGTATAAATTTCTCCCGGAATCTTATGATATCGAAATACCATTCATGAATAATAGATTTAAAGATTGCTT
>JAZNLG010000251.1:0-8957 GCA_045578965.1 Lachnospiraceae bacterium
CTTAATAAAGATGGTATGAATAATCGGTAGAATCGTAAAGGTTCTATCGATTTTTTGTGCCTGAATTTGCTGTTAAGATGTGTACCCAAGACACTTGGGTTTCGTTCATATTAGTCATTGGAGAGGTGCAAGAAGCGGAAAGATGTGGTACAATCTTTGCATATTTATTAATTAAAGGTAAGAGAAAACTTTGAATTTTCACATGAATGCAGATTAAATGAAATATGCAGGTAAATTAAATCAATCTGTTAAGAATTTGATAAGAATTTAATAGTAGTTTGTTAAAGAAATTTTTCTTGGAACCATATATAATACACCTATAAGCTGGATAAAAGATATTCGCAAAGAGAGGAGTTATTATATATGGTTTCGTCTATTTTAAGAACTGATAAGTTATGCAAGTCATTTTCAAACGGTGGCAGACAGCAACATGTGATAAAAAATATGGATTTAGAAATTATGGAGAATGATTTCACTATCATAATGGGAGCTTCAGGCTCGGGTAAATCCACATTATTATATGCACTCTCCGGAATGGATAAGCCGAATCTTGGAAAAGTATATTTTGGCGATGAAGAAATACAGGATTATTCCAATGATGAACTGGCAGTATTCAGAAGAGGTAACTGTGGTTTCGTATTTCAGAGTGTTTATTTATTAGAGAACCAGACAGTTCTTGATAATGTTCTGACCGGAGCCTTGATTGTGCAGAAGAATTCACCGGAGCTTGTACAGAAAGCAAAAGATTTATTGAAAAAGGTTGGTATCAATGAGGAAATGTGGGATAAGTATCCCAGTCAGTTGTCAGGTGGGGAAGCGCAGAGAGTGGGAATTGTCAGGGCAATTATTAATGATCCGAAGATTCTTTTTGCAGATGAGCCTACCGGAGCTCTTAACTCAGCAGCAAGCAAGGATGTGTTGGATATCTTCACAGAGGTACATAAGAATGGTCAGACAATCGTAATGGTAACCCATGATTTAAAGACGGCACTGAGAGGAAACAGAGTTCTGTTCCTGCGAGACGGCAAAGTGGAAGGTGATTATAGAATGCCAAGGTTTGGCGAGAATGATCAGAAAGAAAGAAGGGATAAGCTTTCGCAGTTCCTTGAAACAATGGGGTGGTAAAGAAAGATGAAAATACTCAGATTATCACTATTTAATTTAAAAAAGAATAAAAAAGAAGCATTATCTGTTATGTTTCTTACCGCAATTACCATGTTGCTTATGGGTATTTCTGTTTGTAACATAACAAAAGTAAACACGGTTTTTGATAATTCATTTGAGAAGACAGGTAGTGTGAATACTATAATTTGGTTTCCGGCAGAGGTATATCGTCAGGACTATAAAGATATTTTAGAAGATGATGACAGAGTGTCCCGTGTAGAGGAAGCAGATGCATTGTATTCTATGAGTGGTTCTTATAAAAAAGAGGATGAATTAATCGGAGCCAGCTTTTTCTTCGTAACAGAAAATTCTGAAAAAAAGATTGAAAATTTTAATCCGGAGACAAATTTGACCGAGGTTGAAATTAATAATTTCAGTCATCCTATATGGTTACCTGAATACTTTAAGTATAGTCAGAAATACGAAGTGGGTAATCCTTTTATTTTTGTCCTAGCAGGCAGGGAGTATCCTTTTGAAATTGCAGGATTTTATAATTCAGGACTTTTGAGCAATAACAGTAGGCTGAAATGTGTTATTTCAGAAGGAGATTATCAACTGCTTTCAACAGTTATGGACGAGGAAAAAGTTCTGGCTTATGACTGTGAGGAATCTTTTTTGCCATCTGAATATATATCATTGTGTTCAGACCAATCTTCTGAAAACGTCACAAAGTATTGTGCTTATACCAGAAAGAGTGGCGAAAAAGAGAATACTACAATGTTTATTACGTTGTATCTGTACTTTTTGCTTGCAGTTTCTTTTATTACGATGATTTCGTGTCTTTTTATGATTCGTCACAAGATATCAAATGATATTGAGGACCAGATGCAGTCAATAGGTGTGCTTGAAGCACTGGGTTACAAATCCGGGGAAATATCGCTGGTTTATATTTTTGAGTATATGCTTACCGGAGGCGTTGGAGTTTTATTTGGAACGTTACTGGTAATACTAACGGACCCGATTCTTAACAGCATTATTGAAGGAATGATTGGAAAGCATGTGTATGGCGGTGTGAACCTTGGACTACAGTTTATTATTATGTGCATTTTGGTTCTTATCATTGTTTTGTCTGCTCTTGGAAAAGCAAAAACAGTAAAAAAATATCCACCGATGGTGGCGTTCAGAAAAGGAATTCATACACATCATTTTGGAAAAAATCGTTTTCCACTTTCAAGGGCAAAAGGAAATGTCAATCTGAGACTTTCCATGAAGGAGCTTACTGGAAATACAAAACACAATATCGGAATGATGATATGTATATTTGCAACAGCAACGGCAATTCTTTTGGGCTTTTATTTCTTTGACTTTTTGAAGGCCGGAGCTGCATCTATTGTGACAATTACCGGGTTAGAAGTTGGTGATGTAAGGGTGGAACTTATGGATGGTGTCAATCCATATGAAATTCGGGAAACAATACTGGAGTTTCCGGAGGTAAGAAAGGTATTGGTTACCTATCCGGATACTATGGTAGATGCAGAATGCAGAAGTGGAAATAACCAATATGAGCGGGGGTATCCAACAATTTTTGATGATTTCAAGGAAACAGAAAATGTTCATCTCATTGAAGGGCGTTATCCGGAACATAATAATGAGATTATGATTGCACATGGAAGAGCAAGAGATGGTGGGTTTACTATAGGAGACAGCATTGTCGTAATAGGTGAGGGAACTGAGAATAGTTATATTATTACAGGTATTGTTAATTCAATGAATAATGGCGGAATGAATTTATATTTTACATCAGAAGGCTACAGACGTTCTTTTCCTGCTGCCAGACCATCTAATATCGAAATCTATTTAGAAGAAGATGCAGACAGTCATGAATTTATGGAAAAACTGACGGCATTTTATGGAGGAAGTGTGGAAGACACCATAGAGAACAGTGTTTCTGTCAATAATGATGCAGATAGAATTAGTCAGGTTGCGGATGAAAAAATGGCACAGCTTATTTCTTTATACGGCGTAACAGATGTGGATTATGCTATTAAAATCGGAGATAGCGTTATAACCGGAAACAGCGAGAGATTTATTCTTCGTGAAGTTACTTTTACGGCTGAACTGGCAGAAGGTCTATTTGGAACGGTTGCCGTTGGTGTGAAGGCGATTTCGGCGGTAATTGTCAGTATTTCCCTAATTGTTGCGGCAGTAATTCTTAGTGTTCTTGCAGGAACAACCGTGAGAAGAAAGAGAAAAGAGCTAGGTATTATGAAGGCTATGGGATACACTTCAAAGGATTTGATGCAACAGATTGCATTTCGTATTATGCCAATTGCTTTTGTGGCAGTGATTCTCGCATCCGTTTGTTCCGTGCTTTTGATGAATGCTTTTGGTCTTGTTATGTTTGCGGTTATTCTTGATGTCAACTTTTGGATTATGATTCCAATTGATATATGTATACTTTTATTCTGTTATCTGGTGACCTATATCAGTGCAGGTAAAGTAAAAAAGATTTCAGTAACTGAATTGATGACAGAATAGCGTGAAAGGTGAGGTTATTTATATGAAACATAAAAAAAACAGGTTATTGGCGATGGTTCTTGCCAGCATGCTGGGAATCGTAGGGGTATTCTGGGGTAGCAGACAAGAGGTGTTAGCAGAGAAACCTTTTGTCAATGTAAATGAACAGAATGTACAGACCGATGAGGTCGTGAATGTATCGGAGGAAAAATTATACGGTATAGGTTCCGTCAGTAAGGTGTATGTTACGACGGCGGTTATGCAGCTTTCTGAAGAAGGAAAGATAAATTTGGATGCACCGATTACAGAATATATTCCGGATTTTAAGATGGCAGATGAAAGATACAAAGAGATAACCGTCAGAATGTTAATGAACCACACCTCGGGAATTATGGGCTCAAGTACTACGAATGGGATGCTTTATGAGGATAATGATACGCGTTACCATGATGAACTTCTTCAATCGCTTGCAGAACAAAGATTGAAGGCTGACCCGGGTGCCTATGCCGCCTATTGCAATGATGGTTTTGGATTATTGGAAATCATAGTTGAAAATGTAACCTGTATGAGTTATACAGAGTATCTTGATAAGTATATTGTCGATGAAATAGGGGCTGAAAATACAGGGACGCCGGCAAACAAATTTCAAATGGCGGGGATGGTTCCTATATACAAACTAGGAAATATCTTATATGACTATAATTATTGTATGAATCTTGGAAGTGGAGGCGTTTATGCCACCGCTTCTGAAGTGGCAGAGTTTGGTTCTACGTTTTTTACGGGAAATAATACACTTTTGACAGAGAATTCCAAAGATGAAATGGCAAGCTGCTGGACAGACGATCCTTACATGGACGGAAATGGTCTGGGTTGGGACTATGTGGAGATGTTACAGTACGAAGAAGCCGGCGTGAAGGTTTTGGGAAAGGGTGGTGATATTGGAAACCAGCATTCTCATTTGTTGGTAGCACCGGATGAAGAAATCAGTGTGGCAGTTCTTAGTAGTGGCGGAAACAGTGCATATAATGCTTTGATGGCACATGCTCTTTTAAAGGTGGTTTTGGAAGAAAGAGGAATTGAAGTTGAAGAAGCAAGTGCGGAGTCGGTAGAATGTCTTTGGGAAGTACCTAAGGAATATGCCAAATATGAAGGATATTATGCAACAAACAGTGAAATTTGGAATATCAGCTTTCCAGATGGGAAGTATATGCATCTTGAAAGGATTCTTTACAATAACACTATAAGTGAAGATTATATGTTTACCCATGATGGCAGATTTGTACGAATGGAGAGCAATTTAAGTGAGTGGGCAGACGAGGGGTATCCGCAACGTCCCCTTCGTCAAGACTATAATCAGGTAATATTGACATTTACAGAAGCGGAAAACGGAAAGGTATACATCAAGATAGATGACTTGATGCGTGTAAACGGCCTGGGGAACTATGTGAATCAAAACTACATTGCCCAAAATCTGGAGGAAAACCCTATAAGCGAAGAAGTACAGAGCGTATGGGAGGCAAGATGCAATCGGGATGTAGGAATATATAATCATAAATATTCTTCAACGGCTTATGACATACCAATTAGTAAATGTACGCTGATAAAAGAAGTGCCGGGATATCTGTTTGTCAGTTCAAAAGGATTCGGATTTCTTCTTAAGATTACAGGAGCTGATACTGCAGAAGCATTTTTAACCATTCCTAGTAGTACCAGTCGAGATTTGTTTGATTTATGGGTAGAAGAAGTTACTTTAAAAGATGGGGAATCCTATGAAATAATTTGTCTTAGTTCGGGAGATCAGTATAGATTTCTGGATGAACGTCCTGCCTTGATAAGTGAAGTAAGCGAGATAACTATATGTGGCGAAGAAGCAAGTTGGTATCAGATAGATGATGATATGGCAGGTAATATGATTAAGTTCATAAGACCTGAAGAAAGTGCCATATATGTTTATAATAAATATGGCGAGATGGTATACAGTACTCATATGCAGGATTGGACTGGAGGTATTCCGCTTCCTAAGGATGGATATATTGTTTTCCTTGGAGAAGATGGTGGGAAGATTGAGATTACACAATACGATTAATCTGTTTTTCGTGGCTTTCCTTAATTGCGTGCATGCATGGTTTTTTGTATAATGCTGTTAATAAGATATAAACTTTTAAGAGAGGAATAAATATGGATTATAAAGTTTTAATGATAGATGATGATGAAGTGATTGCACAGTCTACGGCAGAATACTTCAACATGTTTGATATAAAAACAGCATATGTAACCGGTTTTGAGGAAGCGGTGGATTTTTTAGAGAAGGAGCAGGTATCCCTGCTTCTTCTTGACATCAATCTGGGTGATAAATCAGGATTTGAACTCTGCAAAAGAGTAAGAGAAAATTACGATATGCCTATACTTTTTATCAGTGCAAGAACTAGTGATGATGATATGTTGACGGCTCTTAATATTGGCGGTGATGATTATATAAAGAAACCGTACACACTAAACATTTTGCTGGCAAAGGTAAAGGCAATCTTGAGCAGGTACGAGAAGGCAAAGGAAATGGCAGAGTATGTAGCCGGCAATCAGAAATCCGGTGATGCAAGCATCGGTATGAAACTTCAAACTGACAGAGAAGATGGTTGTATCAAGTTGACGGAGGAAATTGTTCTGGATACGAATGTGCATAAGATAAAAAGAGCAGATATCCAGATAAGTCTTAAGGCTATGGAATATAAGATGCTCCTGTATCTTTTGAAAAACAGGAACAGAGTTGTGACTAAAGAGGAACTTCTGAAAAATGTATGGAATGATGAATTTATAGGAGAAGGAACTTTGTCGGTACATATCAGACACCTTAGAGAAAAGATAGAAGCAGACCCCAAGAATCCAGAGATTATAAAAACTATTTGGGGCGTTGGTTATATGATTGAAGAATATTAATTTTAAGATGTTGAATCAATGAAATGTGAGAACATATATTACACCGGAGTGAATGATATGAAGAACTATGTAAGAATTGTTATTGTTGTATGTATCATATTTGTTATCGGTTTGCTGGGATGTCTAACGATTATGGATAGGCATTTGCATAATATTAGCGAAAACGATGTTGATGTAATACAGCTAAATGATATTAGAGAAACGGTAAAGCAAAACTGGGATGCACTTCAAAACCTGGATAGTGAAGAGTTTGAAGTGGATTTTGTCGTGCTTGATAATATAAATAACATACTTTATAGTTCTGATTCTATTGAGGAGAATGAGAAACTTACTGTTGAAGAAGCGATAAAGAACAGATATCCCTATTCTTATGTTGTTAGAGATAACAAAATTGTGGGTTGTGTTGTTATGCTTGATTCCGGCGAAGAGATATATATGAGCATAAGAAATAAAATGATTCTGGGATTTGGGATATGCGGACTGACTATTTTGTTGGGAGCAGTGTTATTTGCATTATACATTCAAAAGAATATTATTGTCCCGTTTAAGCAGATGGAGGACTTTGCGGGGAAGGTCGCGGAAGGAAAACTTGATGAGCCGCTTCTGACAGAGAAAAACAACATGTTTGGTGTGTTTTCTGAAAGCTTTGACATTATGAGAGAAGAATTGACAGAGTCGAGAAAGAGGGAGCAGGCGCTTCAGAGGAAAGAAAAGGAGCTGATAGCATCCCTTAGTCACGATTTGAAGACACCTATTACCGGAATTAAACTTTCGGCAGAACTTCTTAAGGCGAAGCTTATAATGCAGGGGATAGAGAATCTGGATCAGATTGCAGATAATATTTATAAGAAAGCAGACCAAATGGATTTTCTGGTAAGCGACCTTTTTTCCTATACGCTGGATGATTTGAGTGAATTTACGGTAAACTGTCAGGATGAAGAGTCGTGTGTGCTTAGCGATATCATCAAAAAGAATGATGATAAGGGTTGCATAGTTCAAAGTAGTATTCCGAGTGTGCTTATTCATATTGATGTGAAACGTTTGAATCAGGTGATTGGAAATATTATTGCCAATTCCTTTAAATATGCAGATACTAAAATTGATGTAAATTACAGAATCATAGAAGGATATCTAGAGATGCAGATAAGGGATTATGGTCCCGGTGTACCGGAGGAAGAACTGCAGCTTATAACCAATAAGTTTTATCGTGGTAAAGGTGTGGAGGATATCAAGAAGGAAGGTAGCGGTTTGGGACTTTACATATCGAAGACGCTTATGGAAAAAATGAATGGAGAAATGGTGTGTAAAAGTGATGGTGAAGGATTTGTTGCAATTCTTCTTATACCCCTTAGCTGATTGTAACCTATTCAATTCTACGCATTGTTATTAGTGAAGTGAATTAGCTTATTAATGGTTTTAAACACATTCGAGATGATAGTTTTAGTTGTATATGGAGGATAGTTTATGTCATCAATTTTTGAAGGAACAATGACATTGAATAATTGGAAGGAAATTGAAAAATACAGTAAGGAAGGAGCAAAGGTTCTATTTCCTTTAGGTGTAATTGAAGAGCATGGTCCACATATTTCTCTGGGTTCAGATATTAACTGGAGTCATGCTATATCCTTGAGAGTTAGGGAAAAATTAAGAGAATTGGGGAGTGAAAGTGTGGTGGCACCACCATATTATTGGGGAGTAAACCACTGTACAGGTGGTTTTCCTGGTAGTTTTTCGCTAAGACCCGAAACTATGCAACAGGTTCTTTTTGAAATTTTTGAGAATTTGAAGAACTTTGGATTTTTAGAGGTATATTGCTTTAATTATCATGGGGACTCTTTACATGTTAAATCCATTGTTGAATCGATTAAGAGGGCTAATGCAGAACTTGGACTTTGTGTTAAATTGGTTCTAGAAGCTATGGATTTGGGATTGTATGGTTGGACAGGAAATGAAGATTTTTTGCTAGTATATAAGCCGGATTATCCACTTGAATGGTTTGAGGAGATAGAACCGGACGAACAAGGGCTTTTTGATATTCATGCCGGTGCGTACGAAACTGCAGTTATGAACTATTTTTGTCCTGAGCAAGTAGATATAAATGTGGCATTAAGTTTAAAATCATCATCTTTGGATAATGATGGGATGAAGAAATGGTTGCAGGGGGGTGACGTTACAAAAGAAGTAGTGCCACTGGGCTATGCAGGTAATCCGGCAGGGTATAGGATGGTTGAAAAACATGTAAAAGAGATGATAGACTTACAGGTGCAAGATATTGTCGGACAAATTGTGAGAAAAAATTGAATTTTGGCATGAGTTTATATTGAGAACAGGAAGAGAATTGTGGGTTTAATAATTATTTGGGCTGCATTGATAGTTGCGAGCATTTTGGGTGTTTTGCTTGT
>JAZNLG010000252.1:0-2289 GCA_045578965.1 Lachnospiraceae bacterium
TGAGCTTTTTAAGATAAAATGATTTAAATGATATTTTTAGATAGAAAGATATTTTAGGAGGAAGTTATGGGCAAACGTAATGACATTCACAAAGTACTGATTATCGGTTCCGGTCCTATTATCATTGGACAGGCCTGCGAATTCGACTATTCGGGAACACAGGCATGTAAGGCACTTAAGCAGTTGGGATATGAAATTGTATTGGTGAACTCAAACCCCGCTACAATTATGACAGACCCCACCACTGCTGACGTAACTTATATCGAACCCCTCAACGTAGAGAGACTGGAGCAGATTATTGAGAAGGAACGTCCCGATGCATTGCTTCCCAACCTTGGCGGACAGTCCGGCTTGAACCTTTGTTCAGAGCTTGCACAGGCCGGCGTTTTGGATAAATACAACGTAAAAGTAATCGGTGTACAGGTAGATGCCATTGAAAAAGGTGAAGACCGTATTGCTTTTAAGGAGACTATGAATTCTCTCGGCATTGAAATGGCAAGAAGTGAAGTTGCTTACAGTGTGGAAGATGGTCTTCGTATTGCAGAAGAATTAGGATATCCCGTTGTTTTAAGACCTGCTTACACCATGGGTGGTGCCGGCGGTGGTTTGGTATACAACGTAGAAGAGTTAAAGACAGTTATTGCAAGAGGTCTTCAGGCCAGCCTTGTAGGTCAGGTTCTTGTAGAAGAATCTATTTTAGGCTGGGAAGAATTGGAAGTAGAAGTTGTTCGTGACTCTAAGAACAATATGATCAGCGTATGTTTCATCGAAAACATCGACCCTCTCGGTGTGCATACAGGTGACTCTTTCTGTTCCGCACCTATGTTGACTATTTCTGAATCTTTACAGAAGAGATTACAGGAACAGGCGTATAAAATTGTAGAAGCCGTAGAAGTTATCGGCGGTACCAACGTACAGTTTGCACATGACCCTGTATCCGACAGAATTATTGTTATTGAAATTAACCCCAGAACATCACGTTCTTCCGCACTTGCATCCAAGGCAACAGGTTTCCCCATTGCCCTTGTATCCGCAATGCTCGCGTCAGGGCTTACTTTGGATGAAATCCCTTGCGGTAAGTACGGCACATTGGATAAGTATGTTCCCGGCGGAGATTATATTGTAATTAAGTTTGCACGTTGGGCATTCGAGAAATTTAAAGGCTCAGAAGATAAGTTAGGTACTCAGATGCGTGCCGTAGGTGAGGTTATGAGTATCGGTAAAACATACAAAGAAGCATTCCAGAAGGCTATCCGTAGTTTGGAAACAGGCCGTTACGGTCTTGGTTTTGCAAAGAACTTCCACGATAAGACCAAAGAGCAGTTAATTGAAATGCTTCATACCCCCTCTAGCGAGAGACAGTTCATTATGTACGAAGCACTTCGTAAGGGTGCAACCGTAGAAGAGTTATATCAGTTAACTAAGATTAAGCACTATTTCTTAGAACAGATGAAGGAACTGGTGGACGAAGAAGAAGCACTTATGCAGAAGAAGGGCGAAGTTCCTTCCAAGGAAGCTTTGGAACAGGCTAAGAAGAATGGTTTCTCTGATAAGTACTTAAGCCAGATTCTTGCAGTACCTGAAGATGATATCAGAAACGCAAGAAAGTCTTACGGCATTACCCAGGCTTGGGAAGGCGTACATGTAAGCGGTACAGAAGACAGAGAATACTTCTATTCAACCTATAATGCACCTGATTACAGCAAGACAAATGAAGAGAAGCCTAAGATTATGATTCTCGGTGGCGGTCCTAACCGTATCGGACAGGGTATCGAATTTGATTACTGTTGCGTACATGCAGCTTTTGCATTACGTGATTTAGGTTTCCAGACCATCATTGTAAACTGTAATCCTGAAACGGTATCTACGGATTACGATACATCTGATAAGTTATACTTCGAACCTCTTACCTTGGAAGATGTTTTAAGTATTTATGAAAAAGAAAAACCGGTTGGCGTTATCGCGCAGTTCGGGGGTCAGACACCGCTTAACTTGGCAGATGACCTTGAAAGAAACGGTGTTAAAATTCTTGGTACTGCACCTGCTGTTATTGATATGGCAGAAGACAGAGATTTGTTCCGAGCAATGATGGAAAAACTCGAAATTCCCATGCCTGAAGCAGGAATGGCGGTTACCATTGATGATGCAATTGAAATTGCTGAAAGAATCGGATACCCTGTAATGGTTCGTCCTTCCTTCGTATTGGGCGGACGCGGTATGGAAGTTGTTTACGATCAGGAAAGCCTTAAGAGTTATATGGCAGCAGCTGTTGGTGTAACTCCCGACAGA
>JAZNLG010000253.1:0-7572 GCA_045578965.1 Lachnospiraceae bacterium
GTTTTGAAGGCGAACCGAAGTGGGTTTCAATCGGCAATGACATTGATGCATTTACCAATGATGTATGGACCAACTTAAATGAAGAAAACAAAGTTTCTTTGTTCGTACGTTTTATCGATATTGCGACCGGCGAATATGAAATAAGAATTGTAAATAAGAATCAGTAAAAGCAAATATGAAGGATAAGATACGATATGTCGTGGCTTGTCCTTCAAGGCATTTTAAAAATAAACATAAACGGAGAAAAAGAATGAAAACATTAGAATTAAAATACGGATGTAACCCCAATCAGAAGCCTGCAAGCATTTTTGTAAATGACGGAAGAGAACTTCCCATCAAAGTGCTTTGCGGAAAACCCGGCTATATTAATTTTATGGATGCATTTAACGGTTGGCAGTTAGTAAAAGAATTAAAGCAGGCAACAGGACTTCCTGCTGCAACTTCTTTTAAGCACGTATCTCCTGCAGGTGCTGCGGTAGGTCTTCCTTTGGATGATACTTTGGCAAAGATTTATTGGGTAGACGATTTAGGAGAGTTATCTCCTTTGGCTTGCGCTTATGCAAGAGCAAGAGGCGCTGACAGAATGTCGTCTTTTGGTGATTTTATTGCACTTTCTGATGTTTGTGATGTTGCTACCGCTAAGATTATCAAGAGAGAAGTATCCGATGGTGTAATTGCACCCGGATATGAACCGGAAGCACTTGAGATTCTTTCAGCAAAGAAGGGCGGCAAGTATAATGTAATCGAAATTGATCCTGAGTATGTACCTCAGGAGATTGAGCATAAAGATGTATTCGGTATTACTTTTGAACAGGGCAGAAATAATCTTCCCATGAACAAGGATTTATTGAAGAACATCGTAACAGCAAACAAGGAAATTCCTGAACTTGCTGCGATTGACTTGATTATTGCACTTATTACATTAAAATATACACAGTCTAACTCTGTTTGCTATGCAAAAGGCGGACAGGCAATCGGTATCGGTGCAGGTCAGCAGTCACGTATTCACTGTACAAGACTTGCGGGAACCAAGGCTGACAACTGGATGCTTCGTCAGTCTCCCCAGGTGCTTGGACTTCAGTTTGTAGATGGTATCGGTCGTGCAGACAGAGATAATGCAATTGATAACTATATCGGTGAAGATTATATGGATGTTCTTGCAGAAGGTGCATGGCAGAGAATCTTCAAGGTAAAACCGGAAGTGTTCACCAGAGAAGAAAAGAGAGCATGGCTTGACAAGATGGAAGATGTAGCGTTAGGTTCTGACGCATTCTTCCCTTTCAGTGATAACATTGAGCGTGCCAAGAAGAGCGGCGTTAAATACATTGCACAGCCCGGTGGTTCCGTTCGTGATGATTTGGTAATCGAATGTGCCGACAAGTACGGTATGGCAATGGCATTTACCGAGATTCGTTTGTTCCATCACTAAGAAATAAGGATGCCGGTTGTTTTGATGCACCCGGATATTTTATAAATTATAATAAAAGAGAACGTAATTATGAATAACTTTAAAAAAGGTTTTTTGGACGGCGTTCCCATTGGTTTAGGATACTTTTCAGTATCCTTTACTTTTGGCATTTTGGCAGTAGCAAACGGCTTTCCTATTTGGGAAGCGGTTTTGATATCCATGACAAACTTAACATCCGCCGGGCAGTTTGCGGGACTTACCGTAATGGCCCAGGCGGGAAGTCTTCTTGAGATGGCATTGACACAGTTTGTCATTAATTTGAGATACTCATTAATGTCGTTGTCGCTGTCCCAAAAAGTGGATGATAAAATGAATACGGAACGCAGGCTCTTTTTCGGTATGTTTCATACTGATGAAATCTATGCGGTAGCCATTGGTCAAAAAGGTAAAATTGGTCCGAAATATTTTACGGGGTTGATTATTGCACCGTATTTCGGATGGACTTTGGGTACTTTGGCCGGTGCGGTACTGGGAAATGTGCTTCCGGAAATTGTTTGCAATGCTTTGGGTGTGGCACTCTATGCAATGTTTATTGCAATAGTGGTGCCGGAAATGAAGAAAGCAAAGTCTATGTTTATGATTGTAGGTCTTGCGGTTATGATGCGATGTGCTTTCTATTGGATTCCGTTCTTGAAGGAACATGTATCCGACGGCTTTGCAGTTATAATTTGTGCAGTGGTTGCATCAATAATCGGCGCGGCGGTATACCCGCTGGCGGATGAACCAAAACAGGAGGTGGCATAAATGGATGTAAAAACATTTCTTATCTACCTTTTGGTAATGGCAGGAGTTACATATGCAATCCGCGTCATTCCTTATGTATGCATGCGCAAGGAAGTAAAAAATCGCTTTTTCAAGTCTTTTTTGGGCTATATTCCTTATACAGTGTTGGCATCCATGACGTTTCCCGTAATTTTGGATGCTACATCAAGCGCCCTTACAGCCGGTGTTGGTTTTATTGCAGCAGTGATTGTGGCATATTTTGAAAAAGGACTTTTGCAGGTGGCTATCTGGGCCTGTGCCGCGGTGCTTATTATGGAATTGCTGCTGCAGTATGTAATATAAAAGGATTGCGGCATTGTAAAAAAGCAGGTTAAGTATCTGACAGGTGATACTTGGCCAATAAATTTAAAAAATGTGTGAATGCATAAGAAAAAACTATGCTGCGGGCATAAAATGTGTTAAGATTAGTTTGAGATTCTGTGATGTCTCTAAGGCGTTTATAAAACGTCGGGAGGAAGTATGTTAGGTTTTTATGATTATACGGTGATACTGACTTATATGGGAGTGGTATCTTCCGTGATTGGTATGTGTATGGCGGTCAGTCAGGAATATCTGTTTGCAGTAATTTGCCTGTTGATTTCCGGATGTTGCGATTTGTTTGACGGTATGGTGGCAAGAAGCAAAAAAAACCGTACTGAGATGGAAAAGAAGAATGGTATCCAGTTAGATTCCCTGGCGGATGTGGTTTGTTTTGGCGCATTTCCGGCTGTTATGGGTTTTTGTCTGGGGATGGAGTATCGGTATAATTTGATATTCTGTCTGACGGGAGCGCTGTATGTGCTTTGCGCAATCATTCGTTTGGCATATTTTAATGTAACAGAAGAAGAGCGCCAGAAGACAAGCGACGGAAAGAGAAAATTTTATCAGGGATTGCCGGTTACCAGTGCGGCGCTCATTTTTCCGTTTTTATTTTGTTTTCGTGGATTATTGGGAGCATATTTTCCTTTTGTCTACGCAGGAGTGCTCGTATTGACTGCATTTTGTTTTATTACAAATTTCCGTGTGAAGAAATTCGGTATGGTCGGAAATGTTGTAATGTTGACAGTGGGCGTTTTGCTGTTGGCCATTTTACTGGTATTAAAATTTAACGGAATTTAAAAAGAAAAGGAGTGGACGAGAAGTCCGAGGAGAAAAAATGAAAAAAAGATTATTCGCATTGATGTTGGCTGTGGTGTCCTGCTTTGCATTGACAGCTTGCGGCGATGAAGGAAAAGAATTGTATGAAATGAATATGGACAAGTATGTTCAGTTGGGTGAATATACGAATCTGGAGGTTACACCGGTATTACAGGAGGTAACTGATATAGAAGTACAATCACAAATGGAGTATTTATTCAGTATTCAGGCAGCAAGTGCCGGAGTAAAGGATCGTGCAGTAGAGAATGGTGACATTGCCAATATTGATTTTGCGGGATATTTGGATGGTGTTGCATTTGACGGAGGGACAGGAACTACGGATTTGGAGATCGGTTCCGGTACTTTTATTCCCGGTTTTGAAGAGGGATTGGTTGGAGTAATGCCCGGTGTGGAAACAGACCTCCCTTTGACATTTCCCACTGATTATCACAGTGCGGATCTGCGAGGCAAAGATGTCATATTTAAAGTGACCGTAAACTATATTGTTCCGGAAATTAATGATCAAACCGTTAAGGCATTGGACAATGAGGATTATTCTAATGTTGCGGAATTAGAAGCGTATGCAAAAGAAATCGTGCAGGAAGAAGTGGATAGTAATAATTATGATACCGTAGTAAGAGTTGCAATGCAGAGAGTTTTGGCTAATGCAACCTTTAAAGAAATTCCTGATTTCTTAATTGAACAGCAGAAGGCCATTGTAGAAGAGCAGGTTGCTTATAGTTTACAGGGTACGAACATTGATGTGGACACTTATCTGACTATGTTTTACGGTAGTTCTTTGGATACGATTGCAGAGGATAATGTAAAGGAAAGATTGATTATTCAGGCAATCGCAAATGCCGAAGGCATTGTTGTTACGGATGAAGAACTGGACGGAGAGTTAAAATATATTGCTGACGATTACGGTGTAACTACTGACCAGATTCTGGAAATGATGGGCACTGACAGAGCATATTACAGAGAGTATATGTATGGTGTGAAGGTATATGATTTTATTTACAATAACACCGCGGTAAAGGAAGCACAGTAACAATTGTGAATTGTGAGGGGATTGCGTGAGAAGTACAATCAGAAGAACGGGCAGTTTGATTCTTTTGGGTTTGATATTAGTTATTTTACAAGGGTGCGGAAGTAATAAGCCCGGTGAAAATACGAAACTCGGAATGACTGCTGTGGAACAGTTAAAATATGATGAGGCTTTAAATTATTTTGTTGCGGCTACGGAAGCAGAGGAAAATCCGGTATATGTACAACGCGGAATGGGACTTGCTTATATGGGCCAGACAGATTATGAAACGGCACTCTTGTGTTTTCAGTCTGCGTTGGAGCAGGGAGGAACCAAGCCGGAAGATATCGACTATGATATGAATTATTATATGGCGGTATGTTATTACAAATTAGAGCGTTATGAGGAAGCATTGGAGCGTTACAATGCAATTATTGCGTTACGTGACAAGGAAGTGGATGCTTATGTACAGCGTGGAGTGGTGCTGTTAAAGTTAAATCGGCATGATGAAGCATTGGCGGATTTTAATAAGGCAGTTGCCCTTGATAAGGATGATTACAGTCTCTATGTGGACATTTTTTCTGCGTTAAAAGAGAACGGATATGAGGCGGAGGCGGCAGAGTATCTGAACCTTGCTATGGCAGAAGATGATAAGAAGATGAGCAGTTACGATAAGGGACGCATCTATTTTTATCAGGAGAATTATACGTATGCCAGAAATTATCTGGAACAGGCCCGTAGTGACGGAAATAAGACGGAAGAGGTTCTTTTACTTCTGGGACAGTCTTACGAGGCTTTGAATGACCGCTCTTACGCCTTAACATTGTACAGTGAGTATGTAGCGGAGAATCCCAGTGCTGCAATTTATAATCAGATGGGGTTATGTTATGCGGCTATGGAAGATTATGAGAATGCCCGTCTTTCTTTTGAAAAGGGGCTGAATACGGAAGGAAACTCGTATAGACAGGAATTGAGTTATAATCGCATTGTGGCTTACGAAAATCTGGGTGATTTTGAGAGCGCAAAGAAGTATATGAAGGAATACCTGAAGGTATATCCGAATGATGAAAGAGCACAAAGAGAATACGAATTTTTGCAGACCAGATAGAGTGTATTGTATGCCAAAATAGACCGGAGCAACAAATTGTTGTTCCGGTTTTTTTATGACGAAAAGTATAAGATTGGTTTGCATAAAATAAAAAAAGCGCATAATATGTCGAAAATGCGCACTTTTTGAATTGTATTATGTAAACTTTTAAATTCAAAGTAAAACCACAATATATTGTATTTTGTTAAAAAATAAACAGAATATATTGTGTTTTGCTCGTTGACTTTTAATAGGAGAGGTGCTAGAATGATTTTAAATCGCCGTTTATTGGCGGAACAATCGGCGAGATATAGCAAATGGTAATACAAGAGTGTGTGAAGGGAGTACAGAAATGTTTGGGGTTATCAAACGAGACGGAGAAAAGTCTGAATTTAATTTAGCAAAAATCAGTGACGCCATTATGAAGGCATTTAATGCAACGGAAGTGCAGTATAACAAGGATATTGTTGATTTGCTTTCTTTGCGTGTAACCGCGGATTTTCAGAGTAAAGTAAAAGACGGTTATGTACATGTAGAAGATATTCAGGATAGTGTTGAGAAGATTTTGGAACAGTCCGGTTATGTAGAAACTGCCAAGGCGTTTATTTTATATCGTAAGCAACGTGAAAAAATGCGTAACTTAAAGTCTACTATTTTGGATTATAAGGATGTTGTAAACAGTTATGTAAAAGTAGAAGACTGGCGAGTAAAAGAGAACTCTACGGTAACATATTCCGTTGGCGGTTTGATTCTCAGTAACTCAGGTGCAGTAACCGCAAACTACTGGTTGTCTGAAATTTATGACCAGGAGATAGCAGAAGCACACCGTAATGCAGACATTCATATCCATGACCTGTCTATGTTAACAGGTTATTGTGCAGGATGGTCATTAAAGCAGTTAATTCAGGAAGGTCTGGGCGGTATTACCGGTAAAATCACTTCTGCACCCGCAGCGCATTTGTCTGTATTGTGTAACCAGATGGTTAACTTCCTTGGTATCATGCAGAATGAGTGGGCAGGTGCACAGGCATTTTCATCTTTCGATACCTACCTTGCACCTTTTGTAAAAGTAGATAACCTTTCATACAGCGAAGTAAAGAAGTGTATCGAAGCATTTGTATACGGTGTAAATACACCCAGCCGTTGGGGAACCCAGGCTCCTTTTACCAACATTACTTTGGACTGGACCGTGCCTAACGACTTGGCAGAACTTCCTGCATTGGTTGGCGGTAAGGAAATGGATTTCTGTTACAAAGATTGTAAAAAAGAAATGGATATGGTTAACCGTGCATTCCTTGAAACCATGATTGAAGGTGATGCAAACGGACGCGGATTCCAGTATCCGATTCCTACTTATTCCATTACCGGTGATTTTGACTGGTCAGATAACTTAAACAATCAATTATTGTTTGATATGACAGCGAAGTATGGTACACCTTACTTCTCAAACTATATCAATTCAGATATGGAACCCAGTGATGTTCGTTCCATGTGTTGTCGTCTTCGTCTCGACTTAAGAGAACTTCGTAAGAAGAGTGGTGGTTTCTTCGGTTCCGGCGAAAGTACAGGCAGCGTTGGTGTTGTTACCATTAATATGCCCAGAATTGCTTATCTTTCAGCAAATAAGGATGATTTCTACAAGAGATTGAACCGTTTAATGGATATTTCCGCACGAAGCTTAAAGATTAAGCGTGGCGTTATCTCTAAATTGTTGGATGAAGGTTTATATCCTTATACAAAGCGTTATTTAGGACATTTTAACAATCACTTCTCAACCATCGGTTTGATTGGTATGAACGAAGTAGGTTTGAATGCGAACTGGTTAAGAGCAGACATGACTGCGAAGGAAACTCAGGAATTCACCAAGGAAGTATTAAATCATATGAGAAACCGTCTTTCTGATTATCAGGAGGAATACGGTGATTTGTATAACTTGGAAGCAACTCCTGCAGAGAGTACAACCTATCGCCTTGCAAAGCATGATCGCAAGAGATGGCCGGACATCAAGACAGCAGGTAAGCAGGGGGATGTACCTTACTACACCAACTCTTCACACTTGCCTGTAGATTATACAACAGATATTTTTGATGC
>JAZNLG010000254.1:0-2312 GCA_045578965.1 Lachnospiraceae bacterium
ATTTCCAACTGCACTTGTCCGGGTCTTAATTTAGATAAAAGTTCCAGTTCCTCTTCATTTAAAATATCTGCTGCAATTTCAAAATGAAAGTTCGTCACACCATTGTCATGTTCATATATGTACTGCCATATCGCCATAGCATGGCTGTGCTTGCAATTAAAGGTACGGTCAATGAATTTAACCTGCGGTACCTTATGCTCCAAGAAGAAATCCAATTCTTTTTTTACCATGTCCATAGGACGGAAACGGACTTGTTTATCAATGGAAGATAAGCAGTAAGAACAACGGAAGGGACAACCGCGGGAAGTCTCATAATAAACGATGCGGTTCTGAAACTCCTCTTTTAAAAGGTCGCCGTCAGCATACCAGAAGGGAATGTCCGCAAAATCAAGAACTTGCGGTGCACCGGTATTAAAATCACGGGTTACGATACCAGAAATCTTCACAAGGTCAACTTCACCGTTTCCGGTTTGATAACTATTTTCTATCTCTTGCCCGTCATTCTTCTCTGCGCTTTTTAAACATGATGTACAATAATATCCCGTCAATCTTCTAAAAGTATATTCGCCCTCGCCAACCATAATACCTGTCACCTGCGGGAATTTGGCCAAAACTTCCGCTGTCCGATAACTCACCTCCGGCCCTCCAAGCCAAATGGGTACACCCGGTAAAAGTTTCGCCAAGTCCGGCAAAAGTGCTGCCACCACAGCCCAATTCCAAATATAGCAGGAAAGGGCAATCACATCAGGCTTTCGAAGATAAATATCCTTACGAATGTCTTCTATGCGCTGGTTGATTGTATACTCCGCGATTTCAATATTCTTTTTATATTCTCCGGCACAGGCTCTAAGACTGTAAATCGCCGGATTGGAATGTATGTATTTGGCATTGATGCCGATGAGTAGAATCTTCATAAAATCTCCGTCATTTCTCTTTACAAGCACATTTTTTATAAAACTTCCTTTATTTCAATGCTATCTTCCCTTGATTTCGATGCGGTCCAGAATCCCCTGCACACCTACATTGCGGTGAGTTAAATACATACGACACACATCACTGACAAACTCCCTGTCTACTCCAAGTTTGGATGCAATTTTATCAATGCTTACGCCTTTGTCGATAAGGTGCATCATCTTCTTAACCGTATCGTGAAGTTCTGCGTTCTTTTGCGCTCCTCTTTCTTTTGTAAGGGCATGAGATGACTTTTGATCCGGAACTACAGCCCCGTTCGCTTCATCATTTAAAGATTCAATATCTCCCAACACCGCCGTCTTGGCATGCCCGTAAAAAATCCGTTTTGGCTTCGTAGCAAGAATCCTCTTCCAACTCTCCTGTACATCCGCCTCCTCATGAACTTCTAATTCATATAAAGGATATAAATCCCCTACAAAAACATCTCCTCTATCAAGAATCAAAGACACACTGTCATCACTGTGACCGGGAGTTGGAATGATTTCACCATCGATTCCAAGTTCCTGCAGAAATGCTCTGCTGTCTTCAAAAGAAAGATACTTCACATTATCATCATTTATCGGTACATACGCAAACCTTTTATCTCTTTCGAATATATGGTCTGAAGCATGCACAAACTCCTTCTGACTCTCCATGACAACCACGGTCACTCCCTGCTTTGCCAGTTCGCCCGCAATCCCCATGTGATCCGGATGAAAGTGCGAAATCAACAGATAATCAATATCCTGCAACTTGATGCCTTTCGCGCCCAATGCTTTGCACATTTTCATAAAAGTGCCTGCCCAACCGGTATCAAACAGCAAAAGACCTTTTGTCCCAAAAACTAAATATGTATTTGTATTGTCATACTGTAATTCGTGAATCATGCTGTTCCCTTTTATATTCATAAAACTTACCTTTTTTACTTCTTTTTTATAATAATACATTTAGGGGTTTACAAACAACTGTTTTTATCCGATATATATTACGTAACATGGATGTATCTTCATTCTTATCGGATATTCAGCAATATGCTTACAGTTCCGAAACCGGCACGGAGGCCAGGAGTTATGAAAATAGAAGAAGCAAGACAGATTTATAATACTCAAATCAGGCAATATAACGAACACAAGTGGGCACTTTCCCAGCAAAGAGAAAAGTTGCAAAAGAATATGGATCTTTCCATCGGCAACAAAGAACAGAATGAAAAAGAAGCCGTCAAACTGGATTTAACCATTCAGGCTCTGGATGAGAAGCAAAGCGAATATCAGGAATACATGGCGAAACTCATGGAACAATGGAGCACTACCGCTGATATGGTTTCCTCTATGCAACAGGGCGAGGCTATGGGGGATGCCATG
>JAZNLG010000255.1:0-10704 GCA_045578965.1 Lachnospiraceae bacterium
TACAGGGGCTTTGCCTCGCGTACAGGAGAAGAATGTATTGATTTTAAAATATTATTCGTTTGAGAACTACTTCTTAAATCCTAAAGTAATGGCGCAAATAGGTGTAATCGAGAATGAAGAATCGTTTTATGAGATTCTTTATGATAAATATAAACAGTATCTGCACCGCATTAAAAGTTTTGTAAAAATGCGTGAGAAGACCGGAATTGAGATTTGTTCCAAAGAGGATATTAAGAAACATTTGGAAACAATTCTTATTTACGGCAGAGGTCATAATTTGTTTGACATTTTCTATGGCAGGTATCGCGGCGAGAAAGAGAATGAAATTTTGAAAAAATACATTGATGTGGCGGACCGCGATACGTTTAGGGATATTCTTGACACGATTGATTCTTTTATGTTTTTTGATAGCAGGAAGATTGAAGAGGAATAAAGAATCAGAGTGCATGGAAAAGATAAGAATGAAATAAAAGAAAGTGCCTTCCCAAGGAAATTAGGGGAGGCGTTTTTGTGCCATTTGATAGGTTGACATAAAATTAGAGATGTCAAGTTGATAAAATAAAATGTAAAATATACTTGACAAAAAGTAAGACAAGTGATACTTTGTAATCACAGAAGATGACTTCGAGGCCGGAAGTCATTTCTGAAACGGAATGATACGGATTTAGAATAAGAGGAGAATAAAAGAATGAAAAAGAAAACTACCATTTGGGTATGTAGTATTTTAAGTTTTGTTTTAATTGCATTGTGCGTGGTTATGATTATTACGGATGTTCCGGCAACAGAGATTGTGTTTACAGGTAACGTAACCGTGGAAGACGGAATACCGTCTTCGGCAGGCGACAGTGTACAATTTAGTGTAGAAGAAGACGGAGAATATGTCTGGCGTTATGAGTGGCTGGGCGAGCCCGGAATGGTTACCGGTATGAGCGTAAATGATGCAGAGGGCGTCAGCGTATTTGCCTGCACGGCGGAGGGGTGTTTTGCAGAATCTGTACCGATGGAATTGGAAGCAGGAACTTACGAAATTGAAGTTGTTTATCTTACAAATACCGAGGCAATGAACTGCTTTCTTACAGAACACGGTATTGACGAAGTGGGAGACGATTTCTATGAGTATAAAGCAAGCGGAACATGGACTACGGAGTATAGTATCAGTTTGGAAGAAGCTTCCGGTATAGGAATTGGTTTCAAGGCGGCATTTGTGATTGGTTTGGCGGTTGGCCTTCTGGTAGTGGCAATTTGTGTTGCGGCCAGCAAAAAAGGTGACGAGGTGAAGAATCAGTTTGACGAACGCCAGGAACTGGTGCGCGGCAAAGGCTTCAAATATGGATTTTTTACTATGATGATTGCGAATGCGGCATTATTGGTATTGAATATTCTTGAAATTCCTTTGTTCAGCAATATGGAAGTGGCAATGACAGCAAGTATCGTGATTGGTGTTAGCGTGTTTGCAAGTTACTGTATTTGGAATGACGGATATTTTGCGTTGAATGAGAACCGCAAGAGTCTGTTGATTATGTTTGGATTGATTGGTACTTTGAATCTGGTAATAGGCATCGGAAACATCTTTGCAGGCGTTATTATAGAAAACGGAGTTTTTACATTCCGCAGCACAAATCTGTTCTGCGCGTTGATGTTTATCGTTGTATTTATTGTGATGCTTGCAAAGCATATCAAAGACGGAAAGGAAGAGTAGCATGAAGAATTTAAGACTGAAATCCGCCCGTGCAGCTCTTGACATGTCACAGCAGGATTTGGCGGATAAGGTAGGAGTGTCAAGGCAGACGATAAATGCCATCGAGAAGGGTGATTATAACCCTACCATTAATTTATGCCTGGCGATTTGTAAGACGCTGGGGAAAACCTTGGATGAGTTATTCTGGGAAGAGTAAATATATTTTAAAAGAGAACAAGTTTCGGCTTGTTCTTTTTTTATAGTGTAAAATGTTGTATAATGGAGTGTAAGTATGTTGAAGTATAAGAACAATGAAATGGATATAAAATAAGAGTTTAGCCGGGAGAAAGTTATATAAATGGAAAAGCGGAGAGAACACAAAAACTTTATATTTACCAAAACGGGCGCAGTTGTTTTAACAATTATAACGGCATTTCTCATCGCAGGGGCGGTCGTGGCAATGGATTTTGGGTTTGGATTTGGTTGGTTTTTCCAGATAAAATAGATGAAGGCGGAGGGACACTTTAATGGGTGAAACAAAGATGAAATACGATTGGGATGACGCGAAGTCCTGTTATGAAGCGGGGATGTTTTATTTTACAAATGCAGAACGTAACCGCGATAAAATCAATAAGGGCATTAATCTGCTAAAACAGGCCTGTAAACTGGGTTCTCCGGAAGCGTGTTTTATGATGGGGAAACTTGTATGGGAAGGTTATATCGATATCAAAAAACCGAATGCCAAGAATGAAGCAATCAAATTGTTGTCTTATGCTGCAAGTAAGGGGGAATTGCAGGCGAGAGTTCTTTTGAATGAAATCTGCGATGCAAGATATCAAGAGAAGTTTGAAGGTGTTTGCGCGGGGAATATGAAAAACGGACCGTTAAAGAATTTTGACGGTAAGGAAATTAAAATTAAGTGCAAGGGATTACGTACTCCCATAGATGCGGTTCTTACATATGAAAACGGCAAGAATATGCTTACATTTCGAGCCAACATCAGTATTTTATCCGGTGCAGCAGGACGTCCGTCGGACGAAGTGTGCAGTGCTGTTCTTGCGGGAATTCGAGACTGGGCCGGCGAGTATACGGTGTTTGGAGGTCAGCAATTAACGGTAGTTGCGGATGTAGAAGAGAATGCAAAACTGTTTGATGTTCTGGATGTGTTTTTTATGGATGAGGGTACCAAAGAAATGATGCAGCAGATTGCAGAGGCTGTCGATGTTTTAAACGGAGGCAAAGCGAGTAAAAATGTAAATGCGATGCTCAAATCCAACCGATCTTTTGCAACAATGAATACGGAATGGAAAATCAAAGGAAAGAAGACGATTATTATCCGCTGCAAAGAGGATGATATGAAAAACTATGAACATATTCGTGGAATTGTAAGGCATGAATTTGGTCATATACTGGGGCTGGGTGATTTGTATTATGAGAAGGCCAAAGGATTTGACGGTGTGGAGAAAGGCACTTACGACGAACTTGACCCGTACCATATTACGGATAAAATCTATCACTTGGTAATGTGCGATAACCACGGAACTATCAGTAACAATGATATTGAAATGATTGTGTTGGCATTTAGTGAAAATGCGATGCAAAACTATCAGCCCACGTCGTGGAATTATGAGGTGTCTGAAGCGCTTGGTAAGGGAAATTAGGATGCTGAGTGTTAGCAAGCCAATTAAGGCGACGGGTATTACAGATGAAGGAAAACATTCTAATGAATTTATCTCCAAAGAAACCAAAATACAGATTAAAATTTCATTTGATGCCGCCTAAGGGCTGGATGAACGACCCTAACGGCTTGTGTTTTTATAAAGGGCTGTTTCATGTGTTTTTTCAGTATGCACCCTCCGGTCCCTGTGCCTATGAGCGTTATTGGGGACATTATACTTCGCCGGATTGTTTGCATTGGAAGTACGAAGGAATCGCAATTAAAAGTGATTGTCCCTGGGACAGAAACGGGGCTTTTTCGGGTTGTGCATTTACCGATGACGGTTTGCTGGAGATTTTTTATACGGGGAATGTAGAAGAAGAGGGCGACTATGATTATGTCCATACGGGACGCGGAGCAAATGTTATTTATTTGCAAAGCGAAGACGGTGTGCATTTTAGTGAGAAGAAATTGATTCTGACCAACAAAGATTACCCGGAGGATTATACCTGTCACGTGCGAGACCCGAAAGTTTGGAAAGAAAATGACACCTACCATATGGTGCTGGGCGGTCGCAAAAACAACGACAAAGGAGCGATTCTTCACTATAGTTCCAAGGATAAAATGCATTGGGATTTCAAGGAAGAACTCACTTCCGGCGAATATTTCGGTTTTATGTGGGAGTGTCCGGACTGGTTTGTATTGAATGGAACCCCGATTCTTATGTGTTGTCCGCAGGGAGTACACAGGGAAGAGTATCAATACCAGAATCCGCATCAGGCGGGGTATTGGATAGGCCTGAAAACGGAAAGCAATACGTTTGCTGAACTGGACAAAGGGTTTGATTTTTATGCGCCCCAAACGTTTGCAGCACCGGATGGACGAAGGATTCTGTACGGTTGGGCCGGTGTATCCGAAATGGATAAGGAATATTGCAATACACCGATTATCGAAGAAGGGTGGCAACATTCTCTTACCGTGCCAAGAGAACTGACTTGTGTAAATGGTGTAATAAGACAGCAGCCGGTTCGGGAACTGGAAAGTCTAAGGTATGACAAGCAAGTGGTGGCGAACGGTGAGACCGTGGTGTACTGTGATGTGTTTGACTTAGAGATTATATATCACGATGGACCAATAGATTTAACAGGAATTTCTTCCGCTACGGAAGAAAGGGGTGAGACTTCCGAGGTGTATTTCGCCGAGAACGGCGAGCGCAAGGAAGTAAAATTATCCGAAGATGTTTTAATTGTCTGGCAGGAGGGTATTTTTACCCTGCAGTTTTTAAATGACAGCGGATGCGGGCGAAAACTGCGTAAAGCAAAGATTAAAACCCTTCGCAATATGCGCATTTTAAAAGATGTATCTTTGCTGGAGATATACATTAATGACGGAGCGTGCGTTTTTACCGCAAGATATTTTCCGGTGGATACGGAACATACGGTGATAGAAGTGAGTGGCAGCAGTTCTGCAACACTTTGGAAAATGAATCCCATGGAGGTGGATTTGACAAATGGAGAATAGGATACAAAATAAGAAATTAATTGCCATCGGAGAGGCTTTGATTGATTTTATCCCTGAGCAGGCCGGATGTGCCATAAAAGATGTGGCTGCTTTTCTTCCGGCAGTAGGCGGGGCCCCGGCAAATGTATGCGGTGCTTTTACAAAATTGGGCGGCAGAAGTGAAATGATTACCCAACTTGGTGAGGATGGTTTCGGTGACAAAATTCTTGAGACTTTTCAGAATGCCGGGATCGGCAGCAGTTATGTAAAAAGAACGGAAAGTGCCAACACATCACTTGCATTTGTGGCTTTAAAAGAAGATGGAGACCGGGAATTTTCCTTTTATCGAAACCCCGGAGCAGATATGTTGTTTGAGGCGGATGATGTGCAGAAACAGTGGTTTGAAGATGCTTATGCGTTACATTTTTGTTCGGTATCTTTGGGAGATTTCCCTATGAAAGAAGCGCATTGTTTAGCAATACAATATGCCATAGAGCAGGGAGCCATTGTAAGTTTTGATCCGAATTTGCGTCCGGCATTGTGGAAGGATACCACTCAAATGATTGAGACTGTTAACGAGTTCATTCCGTTGGCCGATATTGTTAAAATTTCCGATGAAGAATTGGAAAGCATTACCGGGGAAACGCAGATTGAAAAAGCATTGGAGAAACTGTTTGCGGACAGGGTGAAGTTGGTAATATATACAGAAGGTGCTGCGGGTGCCAGGGCTTTTACCAGGAAGGCAAGCGCTAAGGCACTTTGCCAAAAGGTTAAAGCAGTGGATACCACCGGTGCGGGAGATGGTTTTATAGGGGCATTTCTGTGGTGTTTATGGCAAAATAATGTGACGGCGGGGCAACTGGAGGAATTGAGTCGGGAGAAACTGGAAGAATATCTGAAGTTTGCCAATGCATTTTGCGGAATCAGCGTACAGAAGAAAGGTGCGATTCCCTCTTATCCGTCTTTGGATGAAGTCGTATTATAAAATCCGGGCAGAGCTTTTGAACGGAACTAGGAGTACCATAAGATATTATGTAAAAATACCAAGGAGAGAAGAATGAAAGGGTTAAAAGATATTAAGTGTTTTCAAAAGAAAGACAATATTATGAAAATACTTTTATTGTTATTATTAATTGTCCAGGCTGTGGCAATTTTCCTGTTTAATTTATTACAGACGGAAGATTATTTGTTTTTTGATAATGCATTGGCGATTCGTCATGCGGTAGAAATGTGGAGAAACGGTTTGTTTTTGGACGGCTATCAGTATTATTCCACAATGGAAATTGATAATGCCGCATTCTTTGCGGTGCCCTTATATTTTTTGACGGGAAATCTCGGATTGTCTCTGGGAATCGTGCATACGATTTTGTATGCTATGTGTGCGTTTCTTATGATTTCAATTTTTAAAAATGCGGGAAGTGATATAAAATACGGATTTCTTGCTACTTTTTTGATGTTTACTCCTTTTGTGATTGCCGGTTTGGACTGGGGGAATATGTTGTTTATTACCGTAGGTCAGTATCAGTTTCGCGTTATGGTAATGCTTTCGATGACTAATTTGATGTTGATGGCATTGAACGGAAAGGCTGACAAAAAGAAGTTTATTCCGCTGTTTGTGATTCATATTTTATTGTGTATATGGACGACCTTATCCTGCGGAAATTATGTGCTGTTGATGATTGTGTTCCCGTTTTGCCTGTTTTACATTTTTATCAATTGCATTAGTGAAAAGGTACAAATAAATAAAACGGTTCTTTTGATTCTGGCGGGTTCCGTAGTAGTGTGTGCGGTGACTTTTATCATGCGTAATCATATGATTGGAGAAACCAGCAGAGAGAGTCTGCCGCTTCTTACGGCGGATACGTTTTCGGCCAATCTGTTAAACTGTATTACCGGATTTTTTATGTTGTTCGGTGGCTTGACACAGGATGCATATACGCCGATTTTTTCGATGAAAGGTATCTTACAACTGATTAAGTTTGCTTTGATTGCCGGTTGTCTGCTGATTACCTGGTTGAAGTTAAAGAAGATAAAAAGAAACGATTATTTGCATTATATGTTTATATTTGTTGCGCTGGTAAATCTTGCCGTTATGATGTTGTCGGTTACGCGGTACGGAGCGACCATTTATGAATATCGCTATCACATTGTCTGGGGGGCAATGCTTCTTCCCGTAGCGGTGGCCTCTGTGGATATCATTGCATATCCCCGTTTAAAACAGGTTGTACTGCTTGCCGTTGTTTGTATGGCACTAGCCGTTAATGTAGGTGGTTTTAATAAAATAAAAGAAGAAACTCACGGAACGGATTATGTTCATGAAATTATGGAACGGGCGGAGCAGGAGAATCTGAATACCATTTATGTATATAATATGCCGGATGAAGCGGCAATGATCCGCGTATTGGATTTGGATAAAAGTTGTATGAGCGTTACTTATGTGGTAGACCATGTTTATACAAGTACGGACAACTATTATTCGGATTACAGTTCTTATTATACATATGATGAACAGCATTTGTTTGTATGTTCGCAGGAGTGTTTTGAACCATTGCCGGATGACATTAAAGCATGCTATACACAGATTGGTGAATTAGGAAATAACTGCTTATTTATAGGAACGGAAAATCCATGGTTATGGTAAAGTAAAAAAGGGGATTGCGTATGTCAAAAATAATATGGATTGTAATTTTTTGTATGCTGGGACTTGGCGGTTGTTACAATGCAGTGTTTCCGGAGGACCAGAATCCTGAATATGAAGTGTTATATGAGGATTCCATACAGAATGATTATGATTCTGAAACAGGCGAAGTGGTGTGTGTTGAAGTTGATACCGATAATAATGAGGAAAATACCCAACCGGATGAACAATTGATTGATGCACAGTTGCTGGTGAAATATCCGGATACATATGGTTGGATGGAAAAGTGTGATTACGGAGATATTCCTTATTTAGCCAATGCTGCTTATATTGACAAATCTGTGGCAGAAGGCATTTTTATGGTAAGTACGCCGGAAGAACTTGCAAGTTTTAATTATTATGTGAATACAACACAAGATGCAGTGGAATATATGCAATTGGTAAATGATATTGATTTGGCCGGATATGAATGGGCACCCATGGGGTGGTATGACGGTGAAGGCACGGATATGGATTTTAACGGTGGGATATACGGTGAAGAATATACCATCCGCAATCTGTATATCGAAAATGATCAAAATTCTGTCGGGCTTATTGGTTGGGGCGTTTTTTGCGGTGTATGGAATCTGACCCTTGAGAATGCCTATGTAGAAGGCCGATCTGACGTGGGTATTCTGACCGGACAGGCAATTCAGGGGTGGTATGAGAACTGTCATGTAAGCGGTGAGGTATATGGTAATAATGCCGGCTCCCTGCATGGCTATTCTTCAACCGATGATATTTTTGATTGTACGGCGGATGTTATGGTGAATGGGGAAGAATTCCAGTATTTAACCTGGAATGAGAAGGAAAGAAGCGAAATTGTTATAGAGAATCCGCTTGTAATTGTTTTGCATGATGATTATACCGTTACCCGGACGGATGGCGTGGAGTATACCAATTTGAGTTGGCAGATTAAAAAGGACGGAGTAGTGGTTTTAGAACGTTCGGCAAGTAATGAATTAAGTTACTGTTATACGGACCAAAGTCCGGGGGTATATTCCATATGTCTGATTGCTTTTGTGGAAGGGCAGTATGTGCCGGTAAGTAATGTGGTGGAGTATACCATTACGTCTGAATGATGCCTATTCTGATACGGATATATATTTTTAAAAGTAAATAAAAAAAATAAAATAAACAGCATATAACAGTTGACAAAGTGTTATATGCTGTTTTATACTGTTTATGTCGACAAACATACAAGAGAGGTACCCAATGAATATTATTATCAATAATTCATCCATGCAACCTATTTATGAGCAGGTTGTCTCACAAATTAAAGCAGAGATTTTGAAAGGCGGCCTTGCGCCGGAAAGTAAACTTCCTTCCGTAAGAGAACTGGCGGGAGAGTTGCGCATCAGTGCTTTGACGGTGAAGAAGTCTTATGACACTTTGGAGCAGGAAGGCTTTATCGTTACCGTTCACGGAAAGGGCAGTTTTGTTGCCGGCGTTAACCGTGATCTGGCGCTGGAAGCCGGAAAGAAAGAAGTAGAAAATGATTTGGATGTTGCGATTAAGAAAGCAAGAACCTGCGGTATGTCGGATGAAGAGATCACACAATTATTTGAATTGTTGATGGAGGAGTAAAATGGTTATTCAATTGGAAAAAGCAAAAAAGCAATACGGAAGTTTTGAACTGGACTGTAGCATGAAATTGGAACCCGGCTGTGTTACCGGTTTGATTGGAAGAAACGGTGCCGGTAAATCGACTGCTTTTAAATTGATTCTTGGATTGATTCATGCAGACGGCGGTAAAATAACACTCGATGAAAAAAATGCTGCGGATTTGGATGGCGACACGAAGAGAAAACTTGGCGTGGTTTTGGCAGAGTCCGGATTCAGCGGTTATTTAAAAATAAAAGATGTAGCAAAAATTTTGAAAGCGGCATATCCTGCATTCAAAGAAGATGACTTTGTGAGTCAATGTGAAAAACATGGTCTTCCCAAGGATAAACAGATTAGGGAATTTTCTACGGGTATGAAAGCAAAGTTAAAGATTCTTGCTGCCATGTCCCATGATGCAGAAGTCTTGATTTTGGATGAACCTACAGCAGGACTTGATGTCATTGCAAGGGAAGAAATTCTTGATATGCTTCGAAATTATATGAAAAAAGAAGAGAATAGTATTTTAATCAGTTCACATATTGCATCTGACCTGGAAGGCTTGTGTGATGATGTGTATATGATTGAAAACGGTAAAATTATTCTTCATGAAGAGACCGGCGTGATTTTAGATGAGTACGGTGTGTTAAAAGTAACGGCAGAACAGTACGAAAAGTTGGATAAGGAATATCTTTTATGTGCAAAAGAAGAGAATTTCGGCTTTGCCTGTCTGACTGCACAGAAGACTTTTTATACAGAAAATTATCCGGATATTGCAATTGAAAAGGCCGGTATTGACCAGATTATTACTCTTATGATTTCTGCTAACGGAAAAAAGGAGGCATAACATGAAAACATTATTGGTAAAAGATTACAGAATTCTTATGACACAGAAGAAGAGTTTTTTCATTCTTTTGCTTGTCGGTGTTATTATGGTGATTTCCACCTTTGAGATCGATTTTTTGACAGGTTATATGATGATGATGGCTATGATTTTGTCTTTGGGCACTGTCAACTATGATGAGTTGGATAACGGAATGGCTTTTATTATGACCTTGCCGGCAAACCGCAAGACATATGCGATTGAAAAATATGTGTTTACTATGCTTAATATTGTAGCGTGCGCAACCATAATGCTGATTATATATTTTATCACCAAAGGTTTTGTTAATTGGCAATTTAGTGTAGGCGAGATGGTATCGGTTACAGCCGGTTGGATTTGCGGAATTATGATTGCCGCATCTGTAATGATTCCTTTGTATTTAAAGTTTGGCGCAGAGAAGAGACGTGTTGTTATGATGATTCTTTGGGGTATTGTGGCAGTAATTGCAATCGGCGGTCAGAAATTGGCGGAAGTTATGGCCGGCACGGAAGCAATGAATGCAATCAACGGTTTTTTTACAAAGATCAGCACATTGCCCGTAGCAGTAATAGCATTGGCAGTGGTTGCCGTATTGGTGATGGTTGTAATCTTTTCGTTGGGAATCAGCGTAGGAATCATGAAGAAAAAAGAGTTCTAAAATTCAATTTATGACAATTGCATAAAAATGTTTAAAAGCCCCCTTTTACATTGACAAAAATGTACAAAAA
>JAZNLG010000256.1:0-11434 GCA_045578965.1 Lachnospiraceae bacterium
AGTGATACAGGAACTGTTGCCGATTTATGACAGATTACGTTTTATTGATTTAAAAGAGAATAACGGAAAAGCAAATGCATTGTATCTGGGTCTGATTGCAGCCAGAGGGGAAATTCTTATGGGTGTGGATTCGGACTCGTACATTATGCCGGATGCTTTGAATTATATTGTACCCCATTTTACCAATCCGTTTAACGGTGAGCGTGTAGGGGCCGTTACGGGAAATCCCCGCGTCCGGAACCGAAGTTCTTTGCTTGCAAAGATTCAGTTGTGCGAATATTCCAGTATTATCAGTCTTATTAAAAGAACACAGCGTATTTGGGGTAAAGTAATGACTGTATCCGGTGTTGTGGTAGCTTTTCGTAAAAGAGCGCTTTTAAATTGCCGTTTATGGGACCGTGATATGATTACCGAAGACATTGGTGTAACCTGGAAACTGGAAAAGAAATTCTGGGATATCCGATACGAACCCCGCGCATTGTGTATGATGCTGGTGCCGGAAACCGTAAAGGGTCTGTATAAACAGCGTAAACGGTGGGCAGAAGGCGGTATGGAAATTATAAGACGCCATGGAAATATCTTTAAAGACTGGAAGACCAGACGTATGACACCGGTCTATATTGAGCAGTTGATTTCTATTGTGTGGGCATTGTGTTGGCTGTTTTTGACAATCCTGATGATTATTGGGTGGTTTCGACAGGATGAATTTTTTGTATTTCCTTATATTTGGAAGAGTTTGTTTTTATCCGTGGTTGGCTTGATTCAGTTTATGGTAGCGATTCTTTTGGATAGCAAATACGATAAGCAACTGTTTAGAAATGCGGTAACTGCAGTCTGGTATCCGTTTCTTTATTGGTATATTAATGCCATTATTGTAATTGTAAGTATCCCGGCACTTTTTCGGAAACGCAAAAAAACAGCAACCTGGGACAGTCCGGACAGAGGATTATAAAAATGATTTAAAATTTTTACATCGAGGCAGTTGTATTTTAGTTATAAACGGAGAGTAGTATGAGTTTTGCAGATATACATCAAAAACCCTTAAAACAGGAAGTCGAGTACGATATCGAAGACCACCTGATATACGGGAAGCAGAAATTGTGGAAAAAGATTATTGAATGGATTTTGACGATTCTTGGCTGGTGTGTCATTCTTACGTATGTCGGTTATCTGATATACGGATCTTTGGCGATTAAATTCGGCTGGGAAATGTTTGAGTTCCTGTTTTATACCAGAGAAATGGTTTTGGTAATACAAGAGTACTTTTTCATTTATTTTATAGCTTTTTTGATTTTTACAATATTACTGATCATTTGGAAAAATTATAATTATCATAAATTCGGCAAACTGCATCGCAGAACGTTTCAGCCGTCGGTAAGCAACGAAGAGTTAAGCGAGATGTTTGAATTGGATGCTTCTATGATTGAGAAAATGCAGAAGGAAAGATATGTAGTACTTGAAACGAACATTATACCTGCTGATTTGGGTATGGGTGGAAAAGAGAAGAAGGAAGAAAAAGAGAAATCCCTGCGATAAGTAGTCGCAGGGGTTTCTTTTGGTTTTAGACAAAAATCACCTATAAAGTAGAGTAATGCAAAATATAATTATTCGTCTTCTTTCATGTTCGCAAGTGCAAATAAAATAGATTGAATAATAAGTTCGTTACGACTTATACCTACTAACATAGATTTTTCGTCGAGTTCTTTTACCAGATTAGTAGAAATGCGTAAGGAGATAACTTCTTTTTCCTCTTTCTGAGGACGGAATTCAGGTTTCATAAATGACACACCTCTCTTTTTTATATCTATAGTGTATCTTTAATCAAATATTTGATATATATTACAAAATAGATTGCACGAATATATATTGAAAATGTAATACTAAAATGATAATATAAATATTATGTAAAAATAGAGAGGGAGGAAAGGTTTATATGAAAAAAATAAAATACTTATTGATGTTGTCAATGCTAACAACTTTTTTATTTGCTTGTAGAGCGGAAACAGTTTCTGAAATTGAGGAAACTGTGGAGGAAAGTGTTCAAATAAGTATTGTAGAAGAATTGTCAGAAAATGACGATATGGTGTTGAATGATGAGGAAGTATTTGAAGAGACAAAAATTAGTCTAATGGTGGAAGACGGAAAATGTGATGTAGGAAACACATGTATTATGGGTACATATCAAATGGACGAACAGGCAGGTGAGGAGTCTATTGAATGGTTGATTGTAAAAGAAGAAGGTGGAAAGTTACTATTAGTAAGTAAATATTTATTGCCTAATGCAAAAGAATTTAATGATGTAATAAATAATTATACAACTACGTATTGGGATGCATGTAGTCTGCGTCAGTGGTTAAATGATAGTTTTTATAATAATGCATTTAGCAGTGAAGAAAAGAGTATCATAGTATACTCTCAAGTTGGAGATTATGACCTTCGACTTGGAGGGGAAAATAGTTATGTATATGACAATATATTTATTCCCAGCAAGGAGGAAGTTTATTTGTTGGAGGATGCGAAGGCTACGCATTATAATAGTGACGCGTCATTAAGTTGGTGGATTCGAACTACAGGAGAGGGTGAAAATGCCACCGGACTTTATACTGCGTTTGTTAATGCTAATGGTGGAATAGATACAGACGGAAGTTACAATTATCGCTTATTTGCTGTACGACCTTCTATGTGGATAGATTCGAATATGTGTGAAGTAGTAACTTGGGAAGTGCCGGAGGCTGATACAGTTATTGCAGAAGAAATGTCGCAAGAAGTGTTACAAGATGTGTTACAAGAAGAAATGTCGGAAGTAATAGAGGTTTTACCAGTAGGAATTGAAGCCGGAGAAGTGGGAGATATAGTAACATTTGGTAGATATGAGCAGGATAGTGATGCAAGTAACGGTGCAGAACCACTGGAATGGATTATATTAGATAAGCAGGACGGAAAGGCATTATTATTATGCGATTCTATTATTGATGGTAAGTATTATCATTACGAAATGGTGGATATTACATGGGAGAATTGTGGGATTAGAAATTGGTTAAACCAGAATTTTTATGAAGAAGCTTTTACAGTGGAAGAGCAGGAAACAATTATTTTATCGATGTTAGAAAGTGATAATAGTCCCAGAAAGGAAATATCTGGTGGAAATAGTACTGAAGATAAGGTATTCTGTATGAGTTTAACAGAAGTTAATGCATATGTCCCTCAGGAATATTTAGGATGCGAAATTACGGAATATGCGCAAAATCAAGGAGTGACACCGGATAGTATGTACGCATGTTGGTATTTACGTACTCCCGGAAATTTTGGTTCTTATGTATGTTGTGTAGATAAGGCCGGAAAGATTAGTGAAATTGGTACTACAGTAATAAGTAATCATGGAGTTCGTCCTGCAATATGGGTAACACTCAAAGAATAAATGTGTACTTATATAAAAAAGTTGTCTGATTAAGATGCAGACAACTTTTTTATGTAGAGTGGATATTTTATTATTCAATGAGAATTTTTGTTACCAGATATTTATATCATAATCAAAATTCATTTCAGCTTCCAACTCCTCCTGCCATTGTTGTGCTTCTTCCCGCTCTTCGTTAGCAGTATTTTGGATGTTCTGTAATTCATTCTGAATTTGTTGCTCAGTTTCTTCATCAATTGGAGGTTCTTCACCTTGTGCGCCGCTGTTATTTTCCTCAGATTCATCAGAACCGCCTTGCTGTTCTTGAAGTTGCTCCAGTAATTTGTCAATTTCTTCTTTTAGCTGCTGTGCAGGCTTGCTGTGACCGTCACCGTCATCGGAGGCACAACCGTCTTCCAACAGGATGTCGCGGGCTTCCAATAAGGTGTTGATGCTGTTTTCGATATTTTCCGGTGCAGCAAAATCTTCGCCCATATTGTAAATCATGGCAAGCGCAAGATTTACGCGGACAGAACATTCTTTGAAATGGGGCGGATTGGCATTCAAGGCATCCTGGTATGCTTCTATGGCACCGGGATAATCAAAGCGTTCATATAATTTGTTGCCTTTGTTATAGATAAAAATATATCGAAAAAACAGGAAGCAGCAGAGTAGAATAAAAAGTACAAAAACTGCAGCGATAATTTTTCTTTTCATGGTAACAATGTTCCTTTTCTAGAGTGTAACCTTTCTCTTGTAATAAATAAAATCGAATACAAGCAAAGGAATTAAGGGAATCAGGAGATAAAAGAAGGTGTCGGAGTAGCCGGCAAGGGAACCTTCTTCCGTAGCATCGTCTGCGTTTTCCATCTCAAATAAAACTTCATTCAGCACGGCGTCAATTTGGCTTGTTTTGGTCATGTGCACATAAGCCACTCCCATATCTTCCGCAATACTTTGGAGGTTTTCTTCGTCAATGCAGGAGAGTGCGGGACGACGGTTATAATCCTCATCATAATAATAGAGTTCTTCGATTTCTTCATCGCCAAAGAAGGCAACCGCATGCATTTTACCGCCTTCTTCCGTGCCGTAACCAAGAACCGCACCGCAGTCAATGTAATCTTTCAGACCGGGGTGGGATTTCAACGTAGTATCGTGCGTAATTTCGCCGTCACTGATAAAAAATACAACCTGAAGATGGTCACTGTCCCGATCCAGTAAATCTTCCATATAATCTAAGATGCCCTCAAAACCGGTACCGGTGGCATATAAGGTTGCCTGCCCCTGTAAACTGTTTAAAGACTGCATTACATTGGCTGTATCAATGGTGTAGGGAATCAGCATCTGTTCGGTATTTGCAAAAGAAACCACCGAAAACTGCGCACCGGGAAGTTTACTCATAATATAGGCGCAATCATTTCGTACTGCAGTCATTCGTTTGTCCATGGATGAACCGTAGTCTTCTGCCTGCATACTGATGGTATTGTCAACCACAAACAGAACATCGACCTTTTTTTGTACGGTTTCGGCATTGGGGTCCGGAACCATAATACGAAGATTGATGAGAAAGAGTAAAATTACAATCACAATCTGTCGTATGAAATGAAAGGTCCCTTTTCGCTTAAAAAATACTAAGGCAATACAGATGACAGCCATCAGCCAAATGGGAATAATCGGATTTACAATCATAACTTCACCTTTCTGCTAAAGATAAAATACATGCCCAGAAATACAAGCATAAGAATAAACAGTACTTCCGGTTTGTCCGTCATAATGACCTTCGTATCCTGCATTACGGATGTGCCGGTAAGACGGATGTCTGATAATAATTCATCAAAAATTTTATCGGAGGTATGCGCGTAGTGTTTGCCGCCGGTGCTGTAAATTGCTTCCCGAAAGTTTGTAGGATCCTGAAAATGCTGAGGAGTTACCGCATATACCTTCACGTCGTTGACTGCACAAAGGGTGGCTGCTTCTTCCAAAGTAACAAAGGAAGTACCCGTGATTTCGTTTAATTCGTTATCTGTTATAAAAATAATTAGTCGGCTTCTGTCGGTATTCTCTTTTAAATCCGGGAAGTTATAGAGGCAGGATGCCAGACCGTCGCCGATAAAAGAACTTCCGCGGCCGTCTTCCCAAAGCGTACCATCGTATTTGAAGCCGTATAAATCAAATCCCGAATAATCCAGAGTACCATTCTCATAAGCAATACTCTGCTTGAAACAGGTTTCCAGTTTATCCAGCATCTCCAACACATAGTCATAATCCGTGGTAAGCGGAACCAACAGTACGGACTTTCCGTTGAAAATGGTGATGCCAAAACGCTCGCCGTCCAAGTCTTTTACAACCTTTTTTAATTCGGTACAGATATCCAGATTCAGTTCATCGATGGAAGTAGATACATCGAGGCAGATAAAAATATCTCTGTTTCGCAACTCCGTACTTACTACGTCTACTTTTACGGGACGGGCAAGCATAATAATGGCCATTGCAAGCCCCAGCCATAAGCAAACCAGAGATAAAATACTGAAAATCCTGTATTCCAGCATCAACTTCTTATACAAAGGCGTATTTTCTATGAACTTTGTATTGGCAACTTTCTTTCCCTTTTCGAATACATCTTTTCTTTTTATGGTAAAAAAAGTAAGGATGAGGGCGAGAGGAATGCCGATGTAGATTGCAATCGGATGCATTAATTCCATTGTGAGATTACCGTCCTTGCTTTGTTAATCACTTCGTATATATTTGCTTTGCTTTCAATGGCAAATTCGGGGATATAGCATTGAGAAATCAATTCGTATAAAAGAGGAAGTCCCACTGCGTGAATTTCCATCAGGGTGTAATTCTGTACCTTGATACCGGTAGCAGCGTATACAAAGTCGCGGACAATGCGACTGACTGCCTGAAAACCTTGTCGGTCCGTAATTTTATTTTCGTTTCTGTTCAGTTCCACTTCATAAAGGGCATTCAGATATTTTGCCTTTAAGGCCATAATATTTGCCGGGGGTGCGGGTTTGACCACGGGCACTTTCGGCTTTTGGGTTCTTGGCTTAATGCGAAGAAAGAGAATCAAAAGGGTTCCGATTAAGCCTATTACAATAAACAAAATAACTGGCCAGTAGGAAAAAGATTCCTGTAACTCAACGGTTATTGCTTGCATATTTATGCCTTTCTAATAATTCCATACTTTTATCTACAATGTCATTTTCACTGTGAATTTCCGTGCTGACAATCTGGTTGCGCAGGAGTTTGCGAGAGTTCTCATAAGCAATTTTCTCTCTGGTTTTCTGCTCCAGCGCCATTAATTTTTTGTTGCCGGTTATGTAGTCGGCCACATAGCGTGATTTGCCTACATCAAAAGCGTGATTACCGGTCAGCGTGGCGTCACCGATGCTGACAAACAATAGGTCATGCTGGACGCAGAGTTTTTTGATGGTATTGTCACTGATGTTGTGAATACCGCCTGCGTCGGTAATGACAAAGATAATCATCTTTTTGGGTATGTTTTTGATGATGTATTCCAAAGTCTTGTTAATGTCACTGTCATAGCCGGTAAAATCTTCCCGCTCGTAGGAGGTAAGAATATGTTCCAAGTGGTTCATACCCATTCTCAGGGGATAAAACTGTATCATACCGTTACGGTTATAGATGGCACCTACGTTGTCGCGGTTGTGGGCCGCTAAATAGGCGAGGGTTCCGCCTGCGGTGAGTGCCACTTCTTTTTTGATCTCGCCGCTTTGAGTATCGGCCAGGAAATTTTTACCCGTATCAAATACCAGCATAACATTATGCTTTTTCTCGGCAATGTACTGCTTAATCAGGAGATTTTTGTTTCGGGCAGATGCCTTCCAGTCAATATCCCTGATGTTATCGCCGGGAATGTATTCCCTTAAATTCTCAAAATCCAGCCCGTTTCCGGTATAAATGGATTTGTAGGAGCCGTCGAAAATGTTGCTGGTTTTCTTTTTCGCATAAACACTGACTTTGGCTTGAATTTTTAAAATATGATTCATCATGGTGTAGGGATTGCTCCTAAAATTTTGTTGATAATGGTTTCTGTTGCAACGTTGTCAGCGATTGCCGCATAGTTTAAGGAAATACGGTGTCTTAAAACGCTGTAAATTACTTTTTTGACATCTTCGGGAATGACAAAATCCCTGCCGTTCATTAAGGCAAAAGCCTTGGATGCTTCCATCAATGCAATGGCACCACGGGTACTTGCGCCCAAGGTAATGTATTGCGCCAACTGGGGGCCGATATAAGCAGCCGGATTTCTGGTAGCATCGATAATTTGAATAATATAGTGTTTAATGGAGTCGTCCAAGTACACGCGTCGGGTGAGTCCCTGGATAAAAGCCACGTCCTCGATAGAAGCCACGGACTGACGACTGGAGAAGATGTCCTTTTCAATACGGTTCAAGATTTCGAATTCTTCATTTTTATTGGGATAGAATAATTTTTCTTTTATTAAAAAACGATCCAACTGGGCTTCTGCGAGAAGATAGGTACCCTCCTGTTCGATGGGGTTTTGGGTTGCAATTACCGTAAAAATTTCCGGCATTTCGAAACATTCGCCACCGATGGTAACCTGACGCTCCTGCATTACTTCCAGCATGGCAGACTGGGTCTTGGCACTGGAACGGTTGATTTCATCCAGCAGTAAGAAGTTTGCCATAACAGGACCTAATTTGGTCTCAAAAGAGTTGGTAGAGTAGTTAAAAATCTGGCTGCCGATGATGTCGCTGGGTAAAAGGTCCGGTGTACACTGGATTCTTGAGAAACTGCCGTTTACTGCTTCTGTCATGATTTTAGCCGCTGTGGTTTTGGCAAGACCGGGTACGGATTCTACCAGAATATGGCCGTTACACATAAGTGTAATCAACAAGGATGTACCTAATTGAAACTGGCCCACCATTTTCGAATAATAGTAGTTGTTAATATTCTGGATAATGCGTCTGCTTTTTTCCATTTCTTCGGAAGTGATTCTTGTGTTGTTCATACTTCTTCTCCAATCTGTTGATGTTAAATGCGCTTTCAGTATATAAAAGTGTTATTTTATGATACATTTTGTTCGCCTCTGTTTATAAAACAAAGTATAATGCAAAAAAGTTTCAAAAGGAAGTATTTTCAGATACTTTTATGACAATTCGTTTATTTGCCGTTTGAAAGTTACCCGAATATTTTATTTCTTCGGAATACACCTGTACTCAAACGAAAACGCTGTGTTGACTTCTTGAAAAATAAGGGATAAAATAGAAGTGGTTAGCAATAACTAACTACGTAATGCAGTTAGTGAAGGGATAGAGAAAGGGCAGGAAAAATGGAAAACATTATTATTATAGGTATTTTGATAATTGCGGTTGTGATAGGCGTGATCTACACCGTGAAGCATTTCAAGGGAGAGAGCAGTTGTTGCGGTGGAGGTTCGTTAAAACGATTAGGGAAAGCGTATTGCATTTGATGAATTGAAAGGGTAAACAGAGATGAAGAAGTTATATTTTACCCCGGAGAAGGACGGCTTCTACGGGGCGTATTTAAAAAATGAAGAGCCCTGTGACAGAACTATGATTCTGATGCTGGGTGATAACATCGATGACAGAATGGCGATTTCCGGCGCGAAATGGATGTTAAAGCAGGGGTGTAATGTTATGACCATGGCTCCGGATAAAAACGACTATGGTCATCACAACTATCCGTTGGAGCGATTTGAAAAGGCTATCGAATATTTGAAGGCGCAAGGCAATTCCAAAATCGGAATTTCCGGTGCGTCAACCACAGGTATGCTTGCTTTGGTTGCGGCTTCTTATTTTAAGGATATTAGTTTGACATTGGCATTTTCGCCTGCTGATTTTATTATGGAAGGCTTTTATCAGGATGGTCTTGACGGTGCCCATGAAAGACCCGGGGATAATGAATCTTCCGTGTCATACAGAGGGGAACCCCTTCCTTATCTTCCTTATGCGTACAGACATCCTGTGTATTGGCAGATGATTAAAAAGGAGTCAAAAGAGGGCGGGGATTTCATTGCATCCAGAAAGATGTTTGAGGAATCCGAGCGTTTGCATCCGGTGCGAGAAGAGGAAAAGATTAAAGTAGAGAATATTCAGGGTAAAATTGTTTTCGTGGGAGCAGAGGACGATGTGCTCTGGGATACTTGTAAATACATATGTCGTATGATGGCGCGTTTAGAAAATATGCCTCATGAATGCGAATATAAAGCCTTACTTTATGAGCATGGTACGCATTTTGCATTTCCCCAGTCCATGCTGAAAATGATGTTGCCGATAGGTTCGGGTTTATTGATTCGTTTTGCTTTTAAGGCGGGCAAGCAGTATCCGAAGGAATGTAAGGCTACAAGAATTGATATTGATAAGAAGTTGATTAAGGTTATGAAAGAGTGGTAAGCAAGTTGTAAGTGAAGCGTAAGTACTTGTAATAGAATATCAAAAAGGGAAACAAATTTAAAAGGATGTCGAATCCTTTTAAATTTTTCTTGCCACATAACAACTGTTATGTTAGAATGACTTTATCTTTGGAGAGTGATACTATGTACGAAGAAAACAGTGATGTAAAACAACGATTAATTGCAATCGGAAGAAAAGAATTCCTTGAGCAGGGTTATGTGAAAGCGTCTATGAGAAATATCAGTGCGGCTGCTAATGTCACAACCGGTGCAATTTACTTTTTCTTTCATAACAAGGAAGATTTCTTTCGAGCAATATTGGATGAGACCGCCACGGATTGGAAGAAGCATTTGCAGGATTATGCGGAAAGTGAAATCAACGGCAGTAAATCCAGCGCAGAGAACGACCGGGAACTGATTGCATTTCTTTTTCATCATAAGGAAGAAGTAAGGATTCTTTTCGAAAAGTCGGAAGGCACCGTTTATGAAGGCTATCGTGAAGAATTATGCGAAATTCTGGAAAATGCTTTTATGGTGTTTTACAAGCGTTTCGGCGGTCGGGAGGAAGACAGTAGCATTGTTAAAATTGTGGTTCGAATGAGACTGCAGGGGTATTATGAATTGCTTCATGGAGATTATACAATGGAACAGGCAATAAAATATACGGAACTGCTGGCCTTTTATGGGGACAGCGGTTTTGCGGGAATGATGAAAAAATATAATGAAATGGTTGGAAGCTCGGTCGGATAGACCGGGCTTTTTAAATAACGAAAATCAATAAGTGTTATCTAATAGGAGGAAGGACTATGTTATTTACTGAATTTGGTTCCAAGGAAAATCCGCCGATGCTTTTGTTACACGGTATGATGCAGGACTGGCATACGGAGTATGAGATGCTAAAAGGTTTGGAAGAACATTATCGGCTTATTATTCCTGCGCAGGACGGTTTTTATGACGGAAGCGGTGATTTTACATCTTTCGCGGATCAGGCAAGACAGATTGAAGAGTATGTGCAGGCGAATCACGGCGGTAAAGTCATCGGGGCTTACGGATGTTCCCAGGGAGGGCTTATGCTGACGGAGTTGCTTACCCGAAATAAAATTGATTTGGGAACCGTCATTATGGATGGTTGCTATGTGGCGCATCAGGGTAAAATTGCCGGGTGGGTGACTTATAAAATGTTTTGCAAGTTCAAAAATACAGGGAAATTTCCTGCGTTGATTATGGTTATGATGAAGCTTATGGGATTGAAAGCAGAAGATTTGGGAATGATGGATTCTTTGTATATGGGGGCAAGTGATGAAACCGTAAAGAGAAATTTTATGGAGAATTACACTTATCGTACCCGTCCCGAAATAGCGCAAAATGAAACGATGGTATACATGTGGTGCGGAAGTAAGGAACCCTATGCAATTAAGTCCCATAAGGAATTAAAAAAATATCTTAAAAATTACGACGAAGAGATTATGGAAGGATTTGGTCACGGTGATTTTCTGATGAAGCATTCTAAGGAATGTTGTGAGAAAATACATGCGACAATCCGGGGGATGTAAGGATAGAAAAGGTTAATATTTAGAAAGCTGATTAGAAGGTGCTGTTTTAAATAGCACCTTTTTATCAAAACAACATATTGACAG
>JAZNLG010000257.1:0-11157 GCA_045578965.1 Lachnospiraceae bacterium
ATGGAAATCCCTGTTGTTGCTCCCGAAGATGGTACAGTAGCAAGCATTGATGTTGCTGTAGGTGATCCTGTAGAAGCAGGCGCAGTTCTCGCTACATTGAACTAATCATTTTTAGGTTAAAAATTTACAGGAGGTTTCTAAAAGATGGATTATATTATTAATACGCTGGGTAATCTGCTTGAACAGACAGCTTTCTTTAATCTGACTTGGGGAAACTATGTTATGATCGCGGTTGCATGTGTATTTTTATACCTTGCAATTAAGAAAGAATACGAACCGTTATTGTTGCTTCCTATCGCATTCGGTATGTTGCTTGTAAATATCTATCCGGATATTATGGCCCCCATCGGCGAGGACGGACACGCAGGCGGATTACTCTATTACTTTTATTTAATGGATGAATGGGCGATTTTACCTTCCCTTATTTTCATGGGTGTAGGTGCGATGACCGACTTCGGTCCCCTGATTGCCAATCCTAAGAGCTTTTTGCTCGGTGCAGCGGCACAGTTTGGTATTTTCGCTGCATATTTCGGTGCATTGTTGTTTAATGAGACAGGCTTTGTAGACTTTAATGATAAGGCTGCTGCGGCAATCTCTATCATCGGTGGTGCAGACGGACCGACCTCCATTTTCCTTGCAGGTAAGCTTGGACAGACTGCATTACTGGGGCCTATTGCGGTTGCGGCATATTCTTATATGTCACTGGTACCTATTATTCAGCCGCCTATTATGAAACTTTTAACAACAAAGAAGGAAAGAGCAATCAAGATGGAACAGCTTCGTCCTGTATCCAAACTTGAAAAGATTCTTTTCCCCATCGTTGTAACAATTGTTGTATGTTTGATTCTTCCTACTACAGCACCCCTTATCGGTATGTTGATGTTAGGTAACTTATTCCGTGAATCAGGCGTTGTTAGACAGTTAACAGAAACAGCATCCAATGCTTTAATGTACATTGTTGTTATTTTGCTTGGTACATCTGTTGGTGCAACCACAAGTGCGGAAGCATTCTTAAAATGGGATACCATCTGTATCGTAGTTTTAGGCCTTGTTGCGTTCTGCTTCGGTACGGCGGCCGGTGTTGTATTCGGTAAAATTATGTGTTGGGCAACCAAGGGTAAGGTAAATCCCCTTATCGGTTCAGCAGGTGTGTCTGCGGTTCCTATGGCAGCCCGTGTATCCCAGAAGGTTGGTGCGGAAGAAGACCCTACAAACTTCTTATTGATGCACGCTATGGGACCCAACGTTGCAGGTGTTATCGGTACTGCGGTAGCAGCCGGTACATTCATGGCTATTTTCGGAGTCATGTAATGCATTTTATTTAGTAAATTAGGAGGAAAAAAATAATGGATAACGCTGAAAATAAAGTGGTTAAAAAACCCATTGGAATTACAGAAACCGTTCTGCGTGATGCACATCAGTCTTTGCTTGCAACCAGAATGCCGACTGAATTCATGTTACCCATCGTTGATAAGATGGACAAAGTTGGATACCATTCCGTAGAATGCTGGGGTGGTGCAACATTCGATGCTTCTCTTAGATTCTTAAAAGAAGATCCCTGGGAGAGACTTCGTAAATTAAGAGACGGATTCAAAAATACAAAATTACAGATGCTTTTCAGAGGTCAGAATATTTTAGGATATCGTCACTATGCCGATGATGTGGTAGATCAGTTCGTACAGAAGTCTATCTCTAACGGTATTGATATTATCCGAATTTTTGACTGTTTGAATGACTTAAGAAACCTTCAGGCGGCTGTAGATGCTACAAACAAGGCAAAACAGCAGGAAGGCCGTGGTCATGCACAGATTGCACTTTCTTATACATTAGGTGATGCCTATACATTGGATTACTGGATGAAGATGGCAAAAGATATTGAAAACATGGGTGCAGATTCCATCTGTATCAAGGATATGGCCGGTCTTTTGGTTCCTTACAAGGCAGAAGAACTTGTTAAGGCTATGAAGAGCGCTACAAACCTTCCTATTCAGCTTCATACACACTACACTTCAGGTGTTGGTAGTATGACATACTTAAAGGCTGTAGAAGCAGGTGTAGACGTAATCGACTGTGCTATGTCACCTCTTGCATTAGGTACATCGCAGCCTGCTACAGAAGTTATGGTTGAAACATTCAAGGGAACACCCTTCGATACAGGTTACGATCAGAATCTTCTTGCAGAAATCGCTGACTACTTCAGACCTTACAGAGATGAGTGCCTTGCAAACGGTCTCCTTAATCCTAAGGATAAGGTAGTTGCTATTAAGACATTGTTGTATCAGGTACCCGGCGGTATGCTTTCTAACATGGTTAGCCAGTTAAAAGAGCAGAATGCAGAAGATAAGTACTATGATGTATTAAGAGAAATCCCTGAAGTACGTAAAGATTTAGGTGAGCCTCCTTTGGTTACACCTTCATCACAGATTGTTGGTACACAGGCGGTATTCAACGTACTTATGGGTGAAAGATATAAGATGGCTACGAAGGAAACCAAGGCTGTTCTTCGTGGTGAATACGGTCAGACCGTTAAGCCTTTTAACAAGGAAGTTCAGGATAAGGTTATTCCCGGTGAAGAAATCATCACATGTCGTCCCGCAGATTTGCTTCCTAACGAATTAGATAAGATTGAAGCAGAAATGAAGGAATGGAAGCAGCAGGATGAAGACGTATTATCATACGCATTATTCCCCCAGGTTGCTGTTGACTTCTTTAAGTATCGTCTTGCACAGCAGGAGAAAGTTGACCTTGCTCAGGCTGATACCAAGAACGGTGCATACCCTGTATAATTTGTTTTAAGTAATAACCCCATTACAAAAGAGAATTCTTCTGTAATGGGGTTTCTTTTTGGCTTTTATTAGAGAAATAAAATTTGTAAGATTGTTATTGTATTTCGTAGCATTGTTTTAGAGATATGCCTTTTTTATTTCTTTAAAATATGATATACTAAATAATAATGTAAAATTGTGTGCATTGTATGCATTTTTATATTTGATTTTGAAGAAAAATAAGTTTACATAACGTCGATACTATAAAGATCTGAGAGGAATACGTTCAATGATGGAAATAGACGTAATGGAGCAGATTCTAAATGCAAAAAACAGCAGAAGTAAGGGATACAGGGCCATTGCAGAATATCTTATTCAAAATACGCAGCAGGCAGTTTTTATGACTGCAGCCGCTATTGGAAAGGAATGTAAAGTCAGTGAGTCTACCGTGGTGCGTTTTGCATCTTCATTGGGCTATGAAGGGTTTCCTGAATTTCATAAGGCTTTGAAAACTTGGTTTCAACAGCAATTGGAGCGTTCGGAAGGTCCGATTAATATTACGGCTAAGTCTTCTGAATCGGAGTTGTTGCAGACGGTTATGGCTTCTGATATGCAAAAAATAAATGATACGATTGAACGTACGGATGTCACATCGTTTAATATGGCAGTGGATATGATTTTATCGGCGAAAAATATCTATGTTATGGGACTTAGGAACAGTGAGCCGGTAGCGCATTTTCTGTCTTTTTATTTGCAGATGATTCGTGGGAACGTAACGCTTCTCACTACCAGCAGCACCACCGAGTTTTTTGAACAGATGATTCGTATCGGGAAAGATGATGTTTTTATCGGTATCGGATTTCCGAGATATTCTATGCGTACCTTAAAGGCGATGGAGTTTGCTAATGACAGGAAGGCTATGGTTATTGCGATTACGGACAATGAACATTCGCCGATGAAAATGTATGCTACCTGTAATCTTTTTGCGGCAAGTGATTCTTCTACTTTTATTGATTCCATGGTGGCACCTATGAGTTTAATCAATGCATTGTTAACTGCTATGTGTATGAAGAAACCTAAGGAAATTCAGAAGCATTTAAAAACTTTAGAGCAGACCTGGAACACTTATCAGGTGTATTTAAATGATGAGATTGATTTTATAGGGGATGACCCGATTATTAAGAATGGTGAGTAAAAATTAGTGGCTTACATAAAGTTACAGACTTGACGTAAATCAAAAACAAAAGATTGAGGTATAAAATGAGTAATATTGCAGTAATCGGTGGTGGGGCTGCAGGTATGATGGCGGCTGTGCGAGCGGCAGAGCGTGGTCATAATGTAACAATATATGAAAAAAATGAAAAATTAGGCAAAAAGGTTTACATAACCGGAAAAGGGCGTTGCAATGTAACCAATGCCTGTGAAGCGGAAGCGTTTTTTGAGCATGTTATGGGTAATGCCAAATTTTTCTATAGTGCATTTTACGGATTTGATAATTTTCAAGTGATGGAGTTGTTGGAACGAATCGGCTGTCCCTTGAAAACAGAGCGTGGGAATCGTGTGTTTCCGGTTTCTGATCATTCGTCCGACGTGATTAAAGCATTGAGGCTGTATCTCGAAAAATTAGGCTGCGATATCCGTTATAAAACAGCGGTAAAAGGACTCATTTCCGAATCCTCTATAAAAGAGAATTGTGAAGAAGTAAGCAGTTCTAAAAACAAATATGAGCAACGGATAAAAGGAGTTATTACAGCCACGGGCAAAAAGGAATATTACGACAGTGTTATTTTGGCGACCGGCGGTGTATCATACCCATCTACCGGTTCTACGGGAGACGGACATCGGTTTGTTGAAGACTTGGGGCTGAAGGTGACAGAATTAAAGCCTTCCCTTGTACCTTTTGAGGTAAAAGAAGAGTGGTGCGAACGCCTGCAGGGCTTATCTTTAAAAAATGTAACGGCTACGTTATATGTGGATGGTAAAAAGGTTTTTTCGCAGATGGGAGAGATGCTTTTTACACATTTTGGTGTGAGCGGGCCTTTGATTTTGACAGCAAGCAGTGAATTGGCACAAAAAAAGAATAATTCGGAAGTTATATTAACTATAAATTTAAAGCCTGCCTTAACGGAAGAACAGTTGGATAAAAGGTTTTTGAAAGAGTTTGAGACGGGACATAATAAACAGTTAAAAAATATTCTTCCGGCGCTTTATCCAACCAGTTTGGCGGGACTCATACCGGAACTTGCCGGTGTGGATGAGAGTAAGCCTGCGCATTCCGTTACAAGAGAAGAGCGAGAGCGGCTTGTGCGTAATACAAGAGAGTTGACGATGACGGTAACGGGAACAAGAGGTTTTGCCGAGGCTATTATAACCGCCGGAGGTGTAGATTTAAAAGAAGTAAATCCTTCCACTATGGAATGCAAACGTGTGAAGGGGTTATATGTTGCAGGTGAATTGTTAAATTTAGATGCCCATACAGGGGGATATAACTTACAGATTGCGTGGTCAACCGGACATTTGGCGGGGGATTGCGTGGAGTAACGAAGGCCAAAAACGATGAAGGCATCGTTACAAGGGAACAGATTAGGAGTAATGTCTATGGGTCAGAGAAAACGAATTGCCCTATTATTGGGACAACCGGGAGAAGACAATCAAAAGAATTTTATGACAGGCTTTATGAAACAGGCATTCGCACACGATTATGATGTCTGTGTATATGCTATGTATCACAAAATTCAGGAATCAAAGCCTCGTGAAACCGGGGAGTCTAACATCTTCACATTAATTCAATTTGATGTTTTTGATGCGGTTGTAATTATGGGAGATACCATTCAGACACCGGGAGTTTTGTATAATATCGAAAGAAAATTAAAAGCCTTTTACAAGGGTATTGTTCTTTGTGTGGATAAAGACAGTATGAATTTTCCGACAATTCGTATGAATCATTATATTCCGATTGTGCAGTTGGTATCGCATTTGATTGAAAAGCATGGTATTACGGATATTGCCTTTTTGACCGGAACCAAGTGGCATTCTCATTCCACAGAGAGATTGCGTGCATATATTGAGTGTATGCAGGCGCATAATCTTGCGATAGAAGATGATTATATTATTTACGGGGATTATTGGTATGACAGTGGCGTGAAAGCCGTAGAACGTCTGATGGAAAAGTGTGGAAGACTGCCAAGGGCAATTGCTTGTGCCAATGATTATATGGCAATCGGTGTAGCGGATGCTGTGACCCAAAGAGGTTACCGGGTTCCGGAGGATGTGGCTATAACCGGTTATGGTTGTATGGAAGAAGGAAGAACCAGTCCTCAGCCTATTACCTCCGTGTATTATCCGTCTGAAGAATTTGGCGTTTATGCCATGGATTGCATTGTTGCTATGATGAATGAGGAACCGTTGCCTGATTTTAATCCGAATTATGAATTTTTTACGGGAAGCAGTTGCGGATGTCAGAATGACAGTGTGATACCGGTTGCGCCGGTACGGCAAAATTGGCCCATTCGAAATACAAAGGGTATTCTTCATACCAATGTGGACTATTTGTTGGAAGACATGTTGTCACGAAATAATTTCCGTGGACTGATGGACACCATTCAGACATATACTTATCAGATTCGAGAGTTTGACAGTTTTCATATTTGTCTAAATGCATATTGGGATAATACCAAGAAGGATGAGGGGAAATTAATCAAATCAGGTTATGCCCAGAAGATGATACCGGTACTAAAATGCGGTCCTTCCGGTAAAGGTGAAGACCAGTTGAATTTTAAGGACATGTTCGATGTAAAAGAAATGTTACCGCATATGTACAAGGAGAATGATGTGCCCAAAGGTTATATTTTTACTCCTTTACATTTCGAAGATATCTGTTTTGGATATGCGGTAATCAGTTATGGTAATGAGGCCAAATGTTACGGAGATAATTACTATATGTGGTTACGTAATGTAATGCTTGGTCTGGAATATTACCGCAGAATTGCTGCGCTTCGGGCACAGGATCAAATGCTTGAAGAACAGAAGATTACGGATTCCTTAACAGGATTGTTTGATTATAACGGTTTTGTAAAACATGCGAAACCTATGATTGAGCGTGTAGTATCCACAAACCAGTATGTGGGCGTTTTGGCAATTGATGTATGTGACATCGGTAATATCAATGCCCAAAAAGGCCGTGAAGCCGGTGATAAAGTTTTGGTTGAATTAGCAAGGATGTTGCGAGAAAACTCCGGTGAAGGTGCGATGTGTTGTCGTTTGGGTAATGATGAGTTTATTGTTGCACAGATTTCGCCGAAAGATAACGCGGATATGACCAGAGGTATCAGCGAAAAACTGTTAGAAGCAATTTATACATATAATGCAAGTCCTGATGCGGTGGCGCATATTGAAATCAATGCGGGAACGAAGACCGGGCGTGTGGCAAACTGGCCGGATTTGGAAAATCTGATGAATATTGCCGTAAGCCGTAAAAACGGTAATAAAGCCAAGGCGCTTCAGATGCGCATCGGAAAGAAGTTATCTGAGAATGAATTAAATGAAGCCAAAGTGGTAGGAAATATTCTGGATAATAATTTATTTACATATCATTTCCAGCCGATTGTGAATGCAAAGGATGGCAGTATATATGCTTACGAGGCGTTGATGCGTACTAATGTGGAGCCGCGTGTATCGCCTTTGCAGGTTATTAAGTATGCAGAACATCTGGGACGATTGTATGATGTAGAAAAGGCAACTTTCTTTAATGTCATTCAGTGTATTGAAGATAATAAGTCTTTGTTTGAGGGTAAAAAAGTATTTATTAACAGTATTCCGGGCAAACAGTTAGAAGGAGATGATGCCCGAAATCTGGCATTGAAACTGCAGAAATTTAAATCTTCCGTAGTGGTGGAACTGACAGAACAGACGGAAGCGGATGATGCGGCCTTAGAACGTATGAAAGAAAGTTTTCATGCTGTGGGAGTGGAAACGGCAGTTGATGATTACGGTACGGGATATTCAAATATTGTTAACCTTTTACGCTATGCGCCCAATTATGTTAAAATCGACCGTATGCTGTTGAGCGGTATTGATGAGAATCAGCAGAAACAGCATTTTGTTAAGAGTATCATCGGTTTTGCGCATGAGAATAATTTTAAGGCTCTGGCAGAAGGAATTGAAACAACGGGAGAATTGGAAACGGTTATTTCCCTTGGTGTGGATTTGGTCCAGGGATATTATACGGCAAAACCCGGTGCGGAAATCGTGCAAGAAATTGCCGGAGAGATTTGTACTGAAATTCAGAATTTTTATGAAAAAGCGAATGCATAAGTTGATTCCATAAAAGGAGGATTTAAAAATGGCTTTTAATGTAGCAATTGACGGACCGGCAGGTGCGGGGAAAAGCACCATTGCCAAAAGTGTCGCAGCAGAGATGAATTTTATTTATGTAGATACGGGTGCAATGTATCGTGCGATTGCGTTGTATTTGATTCGTAACGGAATTACAGCAGATGAAAGTGATAAAATTTCAGAAAAATGCAAGGAAGCCAAGGTGTCCATTCAGTATGCGGACGGTAAGCAGGTGGTTCTTTTAAACGGTGAGGATGTGAATCCCTATATTCGTACTGAAGAGGTTGGAAATATGGCGTCTGCAAGTTCTACAAATCCGGACGTGAGAGCGCAGTTGCTTGATTTACAGAGAGATTTGGCGGCAAATAATGATGTAATAATGGACGGACGTGATATTGGTACGAATATTTTGCCGAATGCTCAAGTGAAGATATATCTTACGGCCAGCATTGAGGTACGTGCAAGAAGACGATACAATGAATTGGTTGCTAAAGGATTAGACTGCGATTTGAAAGAAATTGAACAAGATATTGCGGAGCGGGATCAAAGGGATATGAATCGTGAGATTGCCCCCTTAAAGCAGGCGGAAGATGCGGTGTTTTTAGATACTTCTGATATGAATATTGACGAAGTAAAAAATGCGATTATTGAAATAATCCGCACTAAGCAATAAGAAATAGGTTTGTCTGAAAACGGGTATAATTATAGATAAATATCATAGTTTATAATTGACAAAACTAAAAACAGGTAGAAGAGGAATTGAAAAATGGAAGTAAAACTGGCAAAATCCGCAGGTTTTTGTTTTGGAGTAAAACGTGCGGTAGACAAGGTTTACGAACAGATTGAAGCCGGTAAAAAAATCTATACTTACGGTCCGATTATTCACAATGAAGAAGTAGTAAAAGATTTGGCAGACAAAGGTGTTACGGTTATTGAAAATGAGGAAGAATTGCGAAAATTGAAAGAAGGAACCGTCATTATTCGTTCACACGGTGTCGCAAAAAACATTTATGGCATCATTGAGGAGAACGGATTGGAGTATGAGGATGCGACTTGTCCCTTTGTAAAAAGAATACATTCCATTGTGGAAAAAGAAAGCGGAGAAGGGAAGCAAATTATTATTATCGGCAATGAAGGGCACCCTGAAGTGGAAGGGATTCGGGGATGGTCAAACACCCCCGCAATTGTGGTAGAATCCCATGAACAGGCAGAACAAATTGTGCTGGAAGAAGACCAAAAGGTTTGCATTGTCTCACAAACGACATTTAATTACAGGAAATTTCAAGAATTAGTTGAAATTTTTACAAAAAAAGGGTATGATGTTAGTGTTGCGAATACTATTTGCAATGCGACGGAAGTGCGTCAGAAAGAAGCCCGTGAAATTGCGGATGAAGCTGATGTAATGATCGTCATTGGTGGGGCTCATAGTTCTAACTCACGTAAACTTTACGAAATATGTGCGAAGGAATGCGAGAATACTCATTTTATTCAGACACTGGAGGACTTGCATTTAGACATACCTAAATCTGTGGAACTAGTGGGAATTACGGCAGGGGCGTCAACCCCAAATAAAATTATTGAGGAGGTTCAAAATTATGTCAGAATTAACTTTTGAACAAATGCTTGAAGAATCATTAAAAACTATTCATACAGGAGAGGTAGTTGAAGGTACAGTTATCGACGTTAAGCCTGATGAGATTATTCTCAACATCGGCTACAAGTCTGATGGTATTTTACCCAAGTCTGAATATACCAATGATTCTGCAATCGATTTGACAGAAGCAGTCAAGGTGGGGGACAAGCTTGATGTCAAAGTCGTTAAGGTTAACGATGGTGACGGACAGGTTGCTCTTACATACAAGAGACTGGTTGCTGACAGGGGTAGCAAGAGAATTGAAGAAGCATTTAACAATCAGGAAGTACTTACAGCTAAGGTTGCTCAACTTTTAAACGGTGGTTTATCAGTGGTAGTGGATGAAGTGAGAATTTTTATTCCTGCAAGTCTTGTATCAGACGTATACGAAAAGGATTTAAGCAAATATGCTGACCAGGAAATCCAGTTCGTTGTAACAGAATACAACCCTAAGAAGAGAAGATACATCGGTGATCGCAAGCAGCTTATCGTGGCTGAAAAGGCGAAAGCACAGGAAGAACTTCTTGCTAAGGTAAAAGAAGGCGATGTTGTGGAAGGTACTGTTAAGAACGTAACAGACTTCGGTGCATTCATCGATTTAGGCGGTGTTGACGGATTGCTTCACATCTCTGAAATGAGTTGGGGAAGAATCGAACATCCCAAGAAACTTTTTAAGACCGGCGATGTAGTTAGTGTTATGATTAAGGAAATCAACGGAACTAAGATTGCGTTAAGCACTAAATTTGATGATGCAAATCCTTGGAAGGATGCTGCAGAGAAGTATGCTGTAGGCAACACTGTAACCGGTAAGGTTGCAAGAATGACTGAGTTTGGTGCATTTGTTGAATTAGAAGCAGGTGTAGATGCACTTCTTCATGTTTCACAGATTTCTAAGGAACATATTGAGAAACCTGCAGATGCATTGAAGATTGGTGATGAAGTAACTGCTAAGGTTGTTGATTTCAATGCTGAAAGCCAGAAGATCAGTTTAAGTGTGAAAGCACTTCTTCCCGATGACGAAGTAGAAGAAGTTGCAGAAGAAGCACCCGCAGAAGAATAAAAGTAAGGAATTGTTCTGATATGGTATATGATTACGAGTATTTCAAGAAGCAGGTGTTTGCCCTGACCAAGATTGATTTAAACTGCTACAAAGAGAAACAGATGAAGCGAAGAATCGATACCTTGATTAGCAGACACAATCTGGATGGATACGATGCATTTCTTGGAAAATTGAAAACAGATGCAGCGTTGTTGGAAGAATTTGTGAATTATCTTACCATTAATGTTTCAGAGTTTTATCGTAATCCGGATCAGTGGCAGATTCTTGATAAAGATGTGTTTCCGCAGTTGATTGACACGTTTGGAGAACAGTTGACAATTTGGAGTGCTGCATGTTCTACGGGAGATGAGCCGTATTCTTTGGTT
>JAZNLG010000258.1:0-1850 GCA_045578965.1 Lachnospiraceae bacterium
TTCAAACTTATCCCAGCCCCAGCCGAAACGTGTGGTACAGTATAAAACATAAATCAAAGTACCTACAGGCAATAAGATATTACTTACGATTAAATCTTCCAAATCAAGTACGGTACTTCCCGCGCCGAGAGGCTGGAATCCTGACCAGATACTATAGCCGAAGATACAGGGAAGAACCAGCACCATCATAGCAAATGCATTGATAATACAGGTCTTTTTACGGCTCCAACCGGTCACGTCCATCGTACAGGAAATGATATTTTCAAATACGGCAAGCACGGTAGACAACGCCGCAAAACTCATAAATACAAAGAACAAACTTCCCCAAAGACGACCCATAGGAAGATGATTAAAAATATTGGGTAAGGTTTCAAAAATCAAAGGCGGCCCCGCATTCACGTCTACGCCATACGCCATACAAGCCGGGAACATAATCAAGCCTGATACAAAAGCCACAAAAGTATCCAAAACCGCAACATTTACAGCCTCACCCATAAGACTGCGTTCCTTGTCCAGGTAACTGCCGAAAATCGCCATGGAACCGATACCGAGACTCAAAGTAAAGAAAGCCTGTGTCATTGCAGCCACAATCACCTTACCTATACCGACTTCCTGCATTCTTCCAAAATCAGGCACAAGATAGAACTTAAGTCCTTCTGCACCGCCCTCTAAGAAAATGCTGTTGATTGCCAAGGCCACCATAATTACCAGCAGGGCAATCATCATATATTTGGTTACGCGCTCCAAGCCTTTTTGTACGCCGATAGAGTTAATGCCGAAGCAAACAATAATTACGGCAAAGGTAAAAAGAATCATAGGTACGGGTTTGCCAAGCATTCCGTTAAAAATCGCCGAAACACCGGCCGCATCCGCGCCTTCAAACTCGCCTGCGGCAGTTTTCACAAAATACTGTAACATCCAACCTGTTACGCAGGTATAAAACATCATAAGAATATAGTTTCCGGCCATCGCCATATAACCGTGAATATTCCACACCTTTTTACCGGGAGTAAGTTCCTTGTAAATTTTAACGGGACTCTTCTGGCTCGCGCGGCCCAAAGAAAATTCCACTGTTAAAGCAGGAACACCCATCACGATTAAGAAAAACAAATAAATCAAAACAAAGGCACCGCCACCATTCTGTCCTACCATATAAGGAAATTTCCATACATTACCAATGCCGATTGCGCATCCGGCACTTAACAGGATAAAGCCGAGACGGCTTCCCAAACGCTCTCTTTTCATAAAACACCTCATTCGCAAAAATTCAAGGCGCATTCTTTTATCCACCATAAAATGCGCATACCTTATTATTATACACAAAATAAAATCCCGTAGCAACTGTTGGAATTATTACACCCTTTTTACTTTTGGACTGACGGGTTCCAACTCCGACATTTTCACTAAACATTGATACGAACAGAAAAATATGATAAAGTGAACTGAACGATAAATTTGAATTTTCTTAAGAGTATTATAACTCTACGGAGCGTAGAAACCGCTATAATTCACCATATTCTACGTTCCGTGGGTGTGAAAATAAAATGGAAATTTATACAATGAATCCAGAAAGGAGGACGCGAACCTATGGACCAAATTAAAATAGGTAAATTTATTGCTGATGAAAGAAAAGCGAAAAAATACACACAACGAGAATTGGCAGATAAGCTTGCTATCAGTGATAAAACAATCTCGAAATGGGAAAGAGGCAACGGGTTTCCAGAAGTATCATTGTTACTTCCACTTTGCAACGAATTAGAAATTACGGTTAATGAACTTTTAGCTGGTGAAAGATTGCAAGAAGTGGATTATAAAAAGAAAGCGGAGGAAAATATGGTGAATTTAGTAAA
>JAZNLG010000259.1:0-3237 GCA_045578965.1 Lachnospiraceae bacterium
TTTTCAACAATTTTACCAAAACAATACCAAAGCGTGATTTTATCAGCCTTTTCCGCCGTTCGAATCGGAAATTCGGCAAGAATTTTATCGTTTAAAATATATCTTTCATATCCCACAATCTGCCCTTTTTCCACCGGAGCCGTTATACTCGGTAATAATTCATATTCACTTATAATTTCTTCTTCCGGTTTAAGAAGCATTGCAATTTCCTCACGTTCGACTGTAAGTTTCACTTCTGTCTGTATTCCCTCTTCTACCTGCAAAGGCCCATACTCCCCTTCTCCGATATAAGTTTCATAAAAAAAATTCTCTGTACCATAGTTCATCAGCGTCTTCGTATCTGCCCACTTCCAACTTTTATTCGGCGGCCATCCGCTGGCGAGTACCACGGACACAAATCTGGCATCCCCCTTCTCTACAGCCCCCACAAAACAATATCCTGCCCCGTTTGTAAAACCGGTTTTTACTCCGATGGCACCCTCATACATATTCAAAAAAGCGTCTTTGTTATACACCGTATATTGCTTCTTTCCGCCTGTCTCCATAAAAGTGTGTCTCGCTGTGGCAATTATGTCACAAAACTGTTCATTTTCCAAAGCATAGGCTGTGATCAATGCCATATCATAGGCCGTACTTCCATGCCGTTTACCATCCTTGGTTGCGTCCAAACCGTTAGGCGTGATAAACATGGTATCCTCACACCCTAATTCTGTCGCTTTAGCATTCATCATATCCGCAAACCCTTCTACGCTTCCGCCAAGATGCTCTGCTATCGCCACCGCCACATCATTATGCGATTCCAGCATCAATGAATACAGCAAATCCTCTAACCGATAGTTTTCTCCTTCTTTTATTCCAAGCCTTACCTTTGGTTGCCATTGTGCATTTTCTGATATGGTTACACTTTCGTCCAATCGTCCCGATTCAAGCGCCAAAATACACGTCATAATTTTAGTCGTGCTGGCCATGGGCATAACTTCATATCCGTTTTCTTCATACAAAACCCGACCGGAACCGGCATCCATCAGCAAAGCCGAACGGGCATATAATTTAAGTTCCGCTTCTTCTCGGGCAAACACCGTTACGGACGTATTGGCCCACAACAGAAATCCTGCAAGAAAGAACAGACCTCTTTTCAAATATTTTTTCATGTTTTTCACCCGGTTTTACACTTATTATTACTATATGTCATCCTACATCATAAAATCACCGGACTTTTCTTTTAGAAATCAAAAAAACCGGAAATGGTTTTGTTACCACTTCCGGACTTTTCAATACTTTTAAATATCCAATTTTAACTGAATTTCCTGCTCTGCCTGTACCTTGAAATCCTCTAATAAGTCTCTGCTCATTTCCGGCAAATCATCAATGGATTTCACACCGAAACTACGCAAAAACTGCTCTGTCGTACCAAAAAGCAAAGGTCTTCCCGGTGCATCCAAACGTCCCAGTTCTTTTACAAAACCAAGTTCCACAAGACGACTGATTCCGTGATCACTGTTGACTCCTCGTATTTTTTCCACGTCCAGACGTGTTACCGGCTGCTTATATGCAATAATAGATAATACTTCCAATATTGCATCGGTTAAAGTCTGCTTTTTGGGCGCAGCCGCAACCTTAATCAATTCATCATAAAAGTCATCCTTGGTACGCAGTTGTACCGCATCTTCCAATTCTACTATCTGAATACCGCGATTACTTTCCGCATAAAAAACTTTCATTTCTTCTAATATTTCTTTTACAAACTTCTCATTTTCATCCAGGGCAAGTGCCAAATCCGAAATACTGACGGAATCTCCCATAGCAAATAAAACTGCCTCAATAATAGCCTGTGCTCTTTCTCGTTCCACTTTGTTTCTCCTCTGTCTAGGATTCTGATGATGAAAGCATTCCCGTAAGCGGATCTGCACTCTCATCTTCCTTCTTATTTTCAGATAAATCTATCACCCCGCTAAAAGGTGCCTTATAAGTAATGTTGATTTCACCAAACGTATCATCCTGTTCGACATCCACACTACCTACTTTAATCAGTTCCAACACAATTAAAAAGGTTACAATAACCTCCATTTTACTCTTTTGTTTCTCAAGCAACTGTCGAAAACTGCATTTACGATTCTTCTCTATGTAATCAAAGATATATGTCTGTTTTCTCTCTAAATCAATTTCTTCTTTTTGAATTTTACCAAAAGTACTTCGCACCGGGTCGATTTTGTCTTCCTGACGCTTCATAATACTTTGGAACAATTCATTTAAAAGTTGTAAAGTGGAATCTCCCACCAATTCTTCATAATCAATCGGTGCCTGATATTCCAGCACCTCTTTGGGAATCGTGGGTTTCTTGTATAAATACTTCTCAGCACCCATCTGCATGTCTTTCAATTCATAAGACATATATTTATACATTTTATATTCCAACAACTTCTGTACCAATTCCGCACGCGGGTCTTCTTCCTCACCGTCCTCATTTACCTCGGGAGGTAACAACATTTTACACTTAATATCCAAAAGCGTAGCGGCCATTACCAGAAACTCGCTCATGACATTCATATCATCGGTATGCATCTGATTGATATACTCAAGATACTGTTGCGTAATTTCTGCAATAGGAATATCGTAAATATCCACTTTATTCTTTTCAATCAAATGAAGGAGAAGGTCCAAAGGTCCTTCAAACACCTCCAACTTAACAGGTATTGCCATAGTATTTCTCCAATTTTAACAAATCCACTCTATTTTATCCGTTTTTATTCATCTTTGCAAGAAGGCTTTAAATGAATTACAATCAATTCTGCCGGATTAAAAATGCGCATAGGGAGCGTATGGGTTCCGAGACCGCAACTTACAATCATAGCCGCATTTTCTCTCCGATACAGCCCTCCGTTATATCTGGGAAAGAAACGCACTGCCGGCGAAGCAATTCCTCCGATAAAAGGCATACGTATAATTCCTCCGTGAACATGTCCTGCCAAAGTCAAATCCGCTCCGTACGCAGCATATTGCTTAAAGTAATCCGGATTGTGAGCAAGAAGAATCTCATAACTTTTTTCATCACTTTTACCCAGAATTTCTTCCAAATAGTCAGCATCCATATGGCGTACCACAAATCTTTTATAATATTTACGGTCAATTTCCGCACCACGTATCCGAATATTATATTCTTCCAGATACACATTATCATTTCGCAGGAATACAACTCCCTTGTCTGTCAAAGGTTTGCTGTATTCATCATACATATTC
>JAZNLG010000260.1:0-4003 GCA_045578965.1 Lachnospiraceae bacterium
AATGTAAGATGTCTTGCTGTCTTACCTACGTTTTCAATATCACCTGTACGAACACACTTCTGGCATGTAGTTACACGGTTACGTGGCGGAATCTCCTGTCCCGTAAAATAAGGCTTAAGTGGTGCCATACCCGCATTGATAAGTAATAAACTGTTATCATTGTGTGGTACTAGGGAAAAACTCTTCATTGCAAGATGATCCTTTGATTCAAAGAAATCAAGATACATCTTTCTTAACTCATTAACTCCATATGCTTTCATATCTATCCTCCAATGTATTTATTCCAATCGTTCCAATGACCGATATTACTACATAAAATTAACGTTTCTATTATAAATTGCTTTGCATAAATAATCAAGCAAACTCTTTTAAGTTCTTTTACAAAAATGGAATCCGGTAATTCCCGGATTCCATAATTATTATACCGCTATATAGGCTCCGGCCTGCACTTTCCACATCTGTGCATACTTGCCGTTCTTAGAAAGAAGTTCTTCATGACTTCCCTGCTCTACAATGCGACCGTCCTCCAGCATAATGATACGGTCTGCAATACGCGTTGTAGATAAACGGTGAGAAATAAAGATAACCGTCTTATCCTTGGTCGCCGTAAGCATTGCGTGGTTTAACTGATATTCCGCAATCGGGTCAAGTGCACTGGAAGGTTCATCCAGTATCATTAGTCCGGCGTCTTTGTAGAATACGCGTGCAATAGCCAGTTTCTGGCTCTCACCACCGGATAAATTAATACCCTCTTTTGAAAATTCAGTTGTAAGTTCCGTATCAAGTCCGGAAGACATTCGGTCTATCCTGCTCATTAATCCGCTATCGGTAAGTGCCTGTCTGATTCGTACTTCGTCGCAATCATCATCAACATTAAGCATTACATTTTCTTTTACATTTCCCGCAAATATCTGGAAATCCTGGAATACGGTTCCGATGGTATCACGATATTTTGCTACATCATATTTACGGATATCGGTACCGTCCGCTAAAATCTCACCGGATTTCACGTCGTACAAACGCATTAACAACTTAACAAGCGTGGTCTTACCGGCCCCGTTATAACCGACAAGTGCAATCTTCTCGCCCGGTTTGATATGCATGGTAATGTCTTTTAACAGCATTTCCGTCTTGTCACCATATGCAAAAGAAACATTCTGTAATTTCATTTCCTTTGCTTCTTTGGATGGAACCAGGCCTTCTTCGGATACGATTTGCGGTTCATAATCCAAGAACTTTCTGATTTTACTTACATATAGGCTGGTCTCACTCGCAAACGGATACACATCGGTAAATATTCTCATACCGTTTTTCAACTGGCCGAAAGAATTGTACAAAATCGCAACGGTACTGAAAGACAATGTCCCGCGCACTGTTGCCTGGAAAACCAGATAGGAAATATACAATACATCGCTGAACATTGCATTACTTACATATCTTCGCAAAAAACCAAACAAGAATTTTTTCTTTGTATATTTCTTTTCAATCTCGTATACTTCGTCGTTAGCTTCTTCAAAATTACGGAAAAGAATATCAGACACATCCGGATTTAAACGAATTTCTTTCGCGTAATCACTCAGATAATAAATTCGCTTAATATAATCTCTTTTACGCGTAAATGGATTACCTTCCACTCTTACAAGATAGTTCATCTTGTTATAAATCTGGTTAAATGCAAACGCCATAACAAAAGAAACCACTGCGAATCCAATAGATACCTTATCCTTCGTCAAAAAATAAATACCTGTAGAAACAAATGTCGTCAATCCGCCCAAAGTATTCTGTACAAACTGAATGACACGGTCAATCTGCTTATCCACTTCTGAAATCGCAAGAACCTGTTCATTATAAAACTCCGGATTATCATAGCAGGCAAGGTCCAACTCTTTTGCTCTTTCATAGAGCATCATCTTGATTTTTTGGCGCATCTTTGGTTTTTCCCGCTCTCCGATATAATCACCTACAAAAACAGTAAATACCATACCCAATGTAATCAACCCTGCAAGAACAAGGATAAAAGTTGCCACTTCCCGGAACGGATAGTTAAATTCTGCTGCTTCCAGCACATAACCGATACCGACAACATGTTCAAAAAATATAGATACCTGATTTCTTATCGCATCAAGCGCCATAAAAATGACATATGCAGGAGATGCCGAAAACATTAGTTTTAAGAGAAAGAAGTTATTGCCAAATACTTCTTTTACAGACTGTTTCGCCTGTTCTTTTTGATTGTTTATCTTTCTCACAGTACCACCTCCTCTTCGTTTTCAATCGCGAGGTAGTTCATCGCCTGTTTTTTATACATCTGCGCATAACTGCCGTTTGCAACAATCAGTTCGGAATGTGTACCCTCCTCAATCAGACGGCCCTTTTCCAACATGAACACCTTATCACAATTTTTTACGGAAGAAAGCCTGTGGGAAATAAACAACATTGTATGGTCACTTCCCTCTTTCATAATATTACGGAACAGTTCATATTCCGCAATCGGATCCAGTGCACTGGAAGGCTCATCAAAAATCTTCATTGGTGCATCCTTAACAAAAGTTCTTGCTACCGCCAGTTTCTGGCTCTCACCACCTGACAATACCGCACCTTCACCGTCAAATTCTTTAGTCATCAAAGCATCGAGTCCGCCTTTTAATGTCATAACTTTATCGTATACACCGGCTTTTTTAAGTGCTTTAATAACCAATTCGTCTTCGTTTTCATAATGCCGTCCCATCAGTACATTTTCTTTGACGGTCATACCAAACATCTGGAAGTCCTGAAACGTTGTCGCAAAAAGGTCACGATACGCCTTCAGTTTGTATTCACGGATGTCCTTACCGTTATAATAAATTGTACCTTCTGTCGGGTCATAAAGCCGAAGCAATAACTTAATAATCGTTGTTTTGCCGGCTCCGTTATGTCCGACAAGCGCTGCTATCTGTCCTTTTGTAATCTCAAAAGACAAATCTTTAATCGTCTTCTCGTCTTTATAAGAAAAACTGACATTACGAAATTCCAGACTCTTAAAATCTGTATCCGGCATTTCGCCATCCCAGTCTTCCGGAATCTCTTCTTCATAATCTAAAAAGTTACGGAGATTGTTAATGAACATACCGTACTTTAAAATCTCCATAATATTTTCGAATACACGGATTAATATCCATGTCATGGCAACCATTAAACTTGTCATAATCGTTAACTGTGCCAGTGTTATGGTTCCTGTTACCTGATTACGGTAAATCGCATAGAGCAATACACCCTCAAAAATTACCGTAAATGTAAAAGTAATTCTCCAGAAATTGTAATTCGCGTTGGCAAAGGCATATTTTACAGCAACTTTTACATTGCGCTTAGTTGCTTCCCTATACTGTCTTCTCATCAAAGAAAACACATTGGAAAGACGGATTTCCTTGGCACCATCCGGCAAATACATCATACGGCTTACATAATTTAATACCTTTTCATTCGGTGCCTGTTCCTGATAACGGTTGGACTCGTATTTGTTCTTCATATTGCCGAATACAAAATTACCGATAAGCGGCGAAATTACAAACAGAATCGCATAGTGGTCGATTTCATACATAAAGTAGAACACAACAACCGCGCTGACTGCACCTATTACCGAACCGAGTACACCTCTTATTATTGCGGTAATCTTTTCCTCTGCACCATCCATCGCCATTGTATAACGGTTGTAGAAATCCGCATCTTCGTAGCATTTTAATTCTACATTCTTGGCTTTGGTATATAACTTTTTATAAATGCCTCCAAACAGACGGTTTGTTGCAAGCGGATATACCACATTCTCCACATAATTGGAATAAATCGAGCATACACAGAAGAAACACCCGCTTATAAGGATAAAGCGGAAAATCGGCGTAAAGCCGACTCCCGCATCCAATGCTTCTACTATTTTCCGCATAAAAATTCCGTCAAAGAATACCCATTCCGCGTGGTTAATTAACCACAGAAAAAAGGAATGTATGACAATGCTTGGGCATATGGCCAA
>JAZNLG010000261.1:0-15750 GCA_045578965.1 Lachnospiraceae bacterium
ATTATTGTATCCATTCTTTTAAAAGCAACCGGTAACGGCGGTAAGGAATCTATGATTGCAGCGATTGCAATCGGTACGGTTGTATGTATTGTTGCAGCTATGGCAGGTGATACATCTCAGGATTTAAAGACAGGTTTCTTGGTAGGGGCAACTCCTAAGAAACAGCAGATTGGCGAATTAATCGGTGCAGTTGTTTCTGCGCTTGCAATCGGTGGTGTACTGTATCTTTTAAACGAAGCATGGAGTTATGGTTCTTCGGAACTTCCCGCACCTCAGGCCGGTATTATGAAACTGGTTGTAGAAGGTGTTATGGGTGAAAATCTTCCTTGGGCGCTTATTATTGCAGGTGCAGGTATTGCAGTTGCAATGGAAATTATAGGCGGTTCTGTACTTCCGTTTGCGGTAGGTATGTATTTGCCGATTCACTTGAGCGCACCTATTATGTGTGGTGGTCTTGTAAAACTTCTTGTTGAAAAGAATAAAAAGGCAAAAGCAGAAGAACGCGAAGGTCAGTTGGAGAATGGTATTCTTTTCTCTTCCGGTATGATTGCAGGTGAAGGTTTGATTGGTATTGCGTTAGCAATTCTTGCAATTATTCCTACTGCAGTTACAGACGCAGAAGGTAAAGCACTTAGTGTCGGACAGGTGATTGATATATCCGGCAAATTCTCAACAGGAAATATCGGCGGATTGGTATTCTTTGCACTGTTAATCGGTTCATTTTTATTGTTTATCTATAAGAAAAACAAACCTTCTTTGGAAGAAGTGACACGGGATGAAATTGATGCTGAAGTTGCTGCAATGGAAGGTGCCGATAAAGAGCAGTAATAAGCGATATATTGCGGAACATAAGAAATAAAATAGAAATCATAAGATAAAGAAAATAATTTATCTGTGAGGTATATAAATGAATTTAAATGATTTACAGCCCAAAGAGGTATTCCGATTTTTTTATGAAATATGTCGGATACCTCACGGCAGTTATAACATTGATGCCATCAGTGATTATCTGGTGGCATTTGCCAAAGAAAGAAATTTAAAATTTCGTCAGGACGAATTGAAGAATGTTATTATCTGGAAGCCTGCAACACAAGGGTATGAAAAAGAAGAAACTTTGATTTTGCAAGGCCATATGGATATGGTTGCCGTAAAAGATGCAGAGGCAGACATTGATTTGGAGAAGGAAGCATTGCGACTTAATTTTCAAGACGAATGTGTCTATGCGGAAGGAACCAGCCTTGGCGGTGATGACGGAATTGCCATAGCATATGCACTGGCAATCCTTGATTCAGACAGTATTATGCATCCTGCATTGGAAGTTGTTTTTACCGTGAATGAAGAAGTGGGAATGGATGGCGCTATCGGTATAGATATGTCTGATTTGAGTGGCACCAGACTTCTTAACATTGATTCGGAAGAAGAAGGTGTTTTGCTTACTTCCTGTGCCGGAGGTATGAGAGTTCACGGAGTCATTCCGGTTACAAGAATACCGTTAGGGGGAGATTGTGTGGAAATTACCCTGAGCGGTTTAAAAGGCGGACATTCCGGCGCGGAAATTCACCATGGAAGAGCCAATGCAAATCATACGATGGGTAGGATTTTATCTGAGTTATCCAAGAAAGTTTCTTTCAACATTGTTGAGATTTCCGGTGGGGAAAAGGACAATGCCATTCCGTTGTATGCAGAAGCAACTTTGGCAATAAAGAGTCCGGATATGGATTTGATTAAGTCGGAATTAGAAACAATTGAGGATGTTTTGAATAAAGAATATGCGGGGAAAGAAGAGAATATTTTAATTACACTGCGTAAAGTAGGAAGCAGTTGTGAAACGATGGCAGATGAATCATCTACCGTGACAATATACGAGTATCTTTGTGCGGTTCCCGATGGTGTGATTGCTATGAGTGGCTTAAATCCGGGATTTGTAGAGACATCTCTTAATTTGGGTATTTTAAAATTAACAGAGACAGGTTTGGAAGCGGATTATGCTTTGCGAAGCAGTGTGGAAGAATCTAAATTATATTTACGTGACAGGGTAGATATGATTACAAGAGCCTTTGGTGGATATTGTGAGTTTTCGGGAGATTATCCCGGATGGGAATATAAGGCCGTTTCTCCTTTGCGTGATAAAATGATTCGCGTGTATGAGAAATGTTATGGCATTTCGCCGGAAGTGACTGCCATTCACGCGGGACTTGAGTGCGGAATTTTGCTTAAGAAGAAACCGGAGTTGGATTGTATTTCTTTTGGACCGGATATTTATGATATTCATACGACCAAGGAACGTATGCCGGTGTATTCCGTAAAGAGAACCTGGGAGTATTTGTTGGCTGTTCTTGCCGAGAAAGAGAATGAATAGATTCCTCTAAAAGGAATTTATCATAAAAGTAACCAAAGATTTCAAACATTACAGAGAGGTAAAATCTTATGAAAAAAACACGAATGAAAATTGCAGTGTTGCTGGTATGTGTTATGACCCTTATGTTTGGTATGACCGTATATGCAACAGATGCAGAAGGTGCTGAAGAAATCGTACAGACTGTTGAATACAGCGAAGACGATATGGCTGCAGCATTGGATTATGTGGATAATTATGATTCCAATTTGATGGCAGACGGAGATTCTTTTGAAAGTAATTTAACGAATGCTGTGACAGTGATTCGTTCAGATGTAGAAATATATGCTACATTTTTATCACTGCTTCCTCCGTTGATTGCGATTGTTCTTGCATTGATTACCAAGGAAGTATATATGTCACTTTTTATCGGTATTTTATCGGGTTCCTTGCTTTATACAATGTTCCATCCGGTACAGACTGTAACCAAGACTTTTGATACCATTATTGCAAAACTGGCAGACGGTTGGAATGTGGGTATTATTATTTTCCTTGTCATTCTTGGTATTATGGTAAGTCTTATTAATAAAGCCGGAGGTTCGGCAGCATACGGTGAATGGGCAGCAAAGAAAATCAAGGGCCGTAAAGGTGCATCTCTGGCAACCTTTGCATTGGGTGCGTTGATTTTTGTGGATGACTATTTTAACTGTCTTACCGTAGGTAGCGTTATGCGCCCCGTAACAGATAAAAGTAAAATTTCCAGAGCAAAACTTGCATATTTAATTGATGCAACAGCTGCTCCTGTTTGTATTATTGCGCCTATTTCTTCCTGGGCGGCAGCAGTAACTTCGGTTGCTCCCGAAGGAGAAGGATTGTCTTTGTTTATTCAGTCTATTCCTTATAACTTTTATGCATTGTTAACTATCGTTATGATTATTGCGATTTCTCTTATGGGCTTTGATTATGGTCCTATGAAGAAACATGAAACAAATGCTTTAAATGGTGATTTGTTTACTTCCGGTAGGGAAGAAAATGAAACAGAAGCAGTACCTTCTTTGGCTAAAAAAGGAAAAGTGCTTGATTTGGTTCTCCCCGTAATTGTATTGATTGTTTCATGCGTTATCGGTATGGTTTACACCGGCGGATTTTTTGACGGTGTTGATTTCATTACAGCATTTTCTGATTGTGATGCATCCGTAGGTTTGGTATTGGGTTCCTTTATTGCGCTTGCATTTACTTTTATCTACTATTTGGTAACAAGAAGACTGACCTTTAAGGAATTAACAAGTTCTTTTACCGAAGGATTTAAGGCTATGGTTCCGGCAATTATGATTCTTACTTTTGCATGGACATTAAGCGGTATTACTATGGACTTGGGTGCTAAGGTATTTGTGGCGGAATTCGTTCGAGGCAATGCAGCAGGTCTTACATGGTTGTTACCGGCAATCGTATTCGTAATTGCAATCGGTCTTGCATTCTCAACCGGTACATCATGGGGAACTTTCGGTATTTTACTTCCTATCGTATGTGCGGTATTCCCCGGTGGCGGAGAATTGATGATTATCTCTATTTCTGCATGTCTTGCAGGTGCGGTTTGCGGTGATCATTGTTCACCTATTTCAGATACCACCATAATGGCATCTGCCGGTGCGCAGTGTAATCACATTAATCACGTATCGACACAGTTACCTTATGCATTAACGGTTGCATCAGTCTCTTTTGTCGCATTCCTTTTGGCCGGATTGGTAAAACAGTGGTGGATTGCATTACCTGTGGCTATTGTGGTTATGGTGCTCGTATTAATTGTAATTAAGTATATTACTGCAAAGAAAGGCGAAGAAAAAGCCTAAATCCTGCAGAAACGGATTTTAATAAGATAAAATGATTCTGCCGTATCGGGAAGACTGTTGTGGTAAAAATTGATGTAAGTATGACTTGATACCACAGCATTCTGTTCTTCAATAAACTGATAGAGCAGTTCGATGGAATCATTGATAGTTTCAAAAGAGCCTTTGTGTAAAATAACAGCATATTCCCCCGGAAGTTGTACCGGTGTTTTATTGGTAACAGTACCGGTCGGATTGGGAGAATAAAGTAAAACCTGTCTGTTGTTTTGCGCATAGAGGCTCTTTTTTTGAAGCATAAGACCTATGGGAAAAGGATAGATATCTCTGCTGTGACATTCATTTTTATGTGTGGCAAGTGCTTGGATAATATTGGCAGATGAGAGGGGATAATACTCCGGTAAAGTAGCAAACAACAACTGCTGAGTATCTTGTTTTTGGATAAAAGGACATTCCCATGCAATATGGGAAGCGCATAATTCTTTTATCAAAGAATCTTCAAAGTAACATCGTATCTTTTGTGCCTGTTGTAATTGTAGTTGTAGTTGTATTTCTTTTTGCTTAAGGGCATTTATTATATGTGAAGAAGTATCGGATGTAAGAATTTCTTTCATTTCCTGTAGTGACATACCCATTTTCGAAAGGGTGTGAATGATGTAAAAAGTATGATACAGGCCAATTTCGTAATATCGGTGCTTGGTGCCGGAATGATAAGAAGGGACTAGTAAGTTTATCTTTCCGTAATGAATTAAAGTGTCAACGGTTGTTTCGCATAAATCGGCAAATTTTCCGATGGATAATAGTTTTTTCATTGGTAGTTACTCCTTTCGGTGTTGCGAAGTAGTATAGCATAATTGGAATTGATTTTCAGCCTTGTTTTTGATACACTTTTTACAGAAAGAAGGAGGCGAGTGCTATGTCGAGACAATTTTGGAAGCCGGGAAATATGTTATATCCGTTGCCGGCGGTTATGGTTAGTTGCCAAAGGCCGGGAGAGAAACCGAATATTATAACATTGGCCTGGGTAGGTACGGTAAACAGTGATCCTCCTATGGTTTCCATATCCGTCAGACCGGAGCGTTATTCTTATGATATTATTCATGAAACAGGGGAATTTGTGATTAATCTGACTACGGAAGAACTGGCAAAAGCAACTGATTATTGCGGTGTCCGTTCGGGCAGAGATGTGGACAAATATAAAGAGATGGGGCTTACACCCTGTGAATCCAAAGAAGTGCGAGTGCCGGGAATTAATGAGAGTCCGGTATGTATGGAATGTCGTGTCAAGCAGGAGATTCCGCTGGGGTCACATACGATGTTTCTGGCAGAAGTACTGGCGGTATCCGTGGATGAAAAATATATGAATGAAACCGGTAAATTTTCCCTGGATCAAACCGGTTTGATTGCGTATTCACACGGAGAATACCTTTCTTTGGGGGATAAAATAGGAACCTTTGGTTATTCTGTTCGCAAGAAAAAATAATAAAGGACAAAGGAACACATTGACTTTTACAAATCATAAGATATAATATAATTATAGAGATGGTGGGGGACCATCCGCTATAAAAAAGGGGGACAAAAAGATGGCATGGAAAGCACAGAATGAGATTAGTGCATCTGATGCGAAAAGGATTGACGGAAGTATTCTTCAAGTGGATAATCAGAAGAAGAATATGATTTATCAGTTGGGAGAAGCGTTTTATAAGGCGAACAAAGACAATGAGAGTGTTGACGGAGATTATAAAACGGCAATTGATAATATTAATAAGTTGGAATTTAATCGTAAGGTATGGATTAATCGTAAGATGAAACTGCAGGGAATGCGTATTTGTGAAGGTTGTGGAAATGTTTTACCTTATGAAAGCGCATTTTGTAACCGTTGCGGTATTAAATTAGAACCTGTTGCTGAAGAATTAATGGAATTGGAAGGGGTTTCTGTTAATTCAGAGCAGGCATAATCGTTTTTGGGGAAAAACAATTATTTTGTGTGAAGAGTGAATAAAGGAGGAATGGAATATGGCAGATCAATACTATATTGCACATAATACCAGAACAGATGAATATCTGGCTGAGAAATTTCTTCGAGGATTCTATATGACGGTAGATGTTACATCGGCATTAAAATGCAAGAGCGAGTTGGAATTGCAGAAGAAGATTGATAAGGCAAATGTGGATTATAAGTCCCAGTTGGTAATCGAGACAATCACAGTATATTAAGCGTACAATAATAAAACCGGGTTGCAATACACCTGGTTTTTATTTTGATAAGAGCATTAAAAGGGAACCAAAAATATGGAGTTATACTATTACGGAAAAACAATATTGGGATTGTGTGCTATTGCAGTGTTTGGTTATATGTATTTGCAGAATCCCGAGTATTTGAATTTTGCGTCAAAAGACCATTGGATTGGGGTAGATATCTTTTGGTTTATTTTGGTCATTGATTTCGTATGGAGATTTATTCCGAGTAAGTTTCATCATCCGGGGCAACAGAAATACTTGAAGCGGAGTTTTCAGGCGTCATCCGATTATGCGGCTACCGGAATTTTTACAAAGAAAGAACAGGCAAATAAAAGAACTGCGGATAAGGGAGCGTTGATTGCGTTGGGATTATTTTATGCAATGAATGCCGTATGGCTTGTGTTATATTTGCTGGAGGTTTTCCGACCTCAGGAATTATTCGGATTAATGCTTCTTTACTATATCGGAGATATGATATGTGTGTTGGGATTTTGTCCGTTTCGGCTACTTTTTATGCGTAACCGCTGTTGTAATGTGTGTCGTATTTACAATTGGGATGCCATTATGTTGGTAACGCCCTTGTTGTTGGTACCCGGTTTATATTCCTGGACATTGGGGCTGATTGCAATTGCATATACGATTGTGTGGGAAGTGTCTTATTACAGGCATCCGGAACGCTTTTTTGACAGTAGTAACGTATCTTTAAGTTGTAAACATTGTAAGCATGGATTGTGTCCGTACAGATATAAAAAAAATCAAAAGAAAAAAGAGAAAGCGGAGGCCTCATAGGCTTCCGTTTTTTGGAGATAAAAGAAAAGACAGAATCAAAATTGATTCTGTCTTCGTCTTATGTTAAAATAAAAAAATCGGAGTGACAAGATTCGAACTTGCGACCTCTGCCTCCCTAAGGCAGCGCTCTAGCCAAACTGAGCCACACCCCGATAGATGTGTGAGTTTCGTAACTCACGAATGCTATTATAAGACGAAACCCGGTGGAAAGTCAAGCATTTTTTAAAAATAAAATAAAAAAAGAAAAAAAGCGAAAAATATTGTTATTTGGAGACGGAAATGAAAAAAGAACCGAAGAATTATTTAAAAACATATATGGGCAAAAAAGTGGACCCGATTGAGGTGGAAGCGGAAGATATCACTTTGGAAGATATTGCGCACGCTCTTTCCTTGATGTGTCGCGGAAACGGGCAGGTGGTTTACTTTTATTCCGTAGGACAACATTGTATCAATTGCGCCAAAGAGGCTAAGGCAAGAGGTTGGAGTGAACGTTTGCAATTAGGTTGTCTTTTGCATGATGCGGCGGAGGCTTATATGAGTGATTTGATTACACCGATTAAGGTGCATATGCCTCAATATTATGAAATAGAAGACCGTTTTTTGAAAGCAGTTTATGAGAAGTTTGGGTTAGCTGATTTGAGCAAGGAAGAGTGGGAGCAGATTATGGAGATTGACAGGGCGCTCCTTACTTATGATTTGGTGGAATTGTTAAAGGAACCCGTGCCGGAAGAAGGATATAAGGTAGTTCGAATTCCGGATATCGCATTCAGACCCTTCGAAGAGGTTGAGGAAGAATATAAGACAATTGCATCGGAATTGTTAAACAGAATATAAAAGTGAATATTGATTGTCATAGGTAAAAATACATCAAAGATTTTTAAAACCGGTGTAGTAAAAAATATCGAAAAGGAAAGACTATTGTTCAGAGACAGAAAAAAGGATGATGTTGGAATGAGCGATATTTTAGACTATGTAAGAACTTATGGCAATGAAACATTTTTAGAACGACATTTTTCATCAGCGGATGCATTGGTGTTGGCCCAATTGGCGTATATGGACTGGTCGAGTGCAGTGCCGGGGCTAAAGGAGAATAAATCTCCGATTACCCTAAAAGAGACATTGTATGTCGGTGATTTGGAACCTATGATTCGGGGGTCTGTTTTTAAAACCGGCAACAGGGAATTGTTTTTTCAAACGGCAAACAGCAGAAGATTCGGTGGCATCAAATTAAATTATTATGTGGATTTATGGAATGAGGATGTTAATGTACAGATGTCGGCATTGACTTTTCTTTTACCATGCGGACGTGCCTGTGTTACATTTCGAGGGACGGATGAAAGTTTAAACGGCTGGAAGGAAAGTTTCAGCATGGTGTATCGTTTTCCGGTGCCTGCCCAGGAGTGTGCGGTAATGTATCTGAATCAGGTGGGCAAAAAATTAAATATGCCCCTGATTGTCTGCGGTCATTCCAAAGGCGGGAATCTCGGAGTATATGCAGGGGCTTGTTGTGAGGAAATCATACGCAGACGAATTCGCAGGATTTATAATTTTGACGGCCCCGGATTTTGGGATGTTTTTTTATCTATGGAAGGATACCGGGAACTATTGCCGAGAATCCGCAAATATGTGGCACCGGAGAGTTTTATCGGACTTTTGTTAAAAGATGATGCCGCTACTTTTATGGTGGAATGCAAATCCAAGGGAATGCGGCAACACGATCCCTATCAATGGCAACTTTTTCGTGGAAGGCTTCGTAAGGTATACAAATATCATTGTGAGCGACGAAGAGGCGGAGAAAAGTTAAATTCTCATATCCTTACGGTATCCAAGGAACAGTGTCAAAATGTAATCGACAGTTTTTTTCAGGCGGCTGCAGACAGCGGGCTGCAGAAACTTCCGGAACTGAATAAGGATTATACACTGGAAGTTTTGAAGAAATTTTCCGGCAATTGCAAATACGACAGAGAAGCACTTTTCGTGTTTGCAAGGCTTATGATTTATATGTTGCCGGGACGAAAAATCTTACGATGAAGGTAGAAGAAAACGTATTATTTTGTTATAATAAAAGGTAAGTTTTTATTTCAGTACAAAGGAGTAAAAGAGAATGGAAGCAAAAGTAAAAATTGAAGGAATTATAAATAAAACCATTAGTTTTTCCATGCAACAGAACCGTATCAATGCAATCAAGAAGATACGTATCAGCAATTTGACGTCGGAAGAGTATAACGGACTTGTGGTAAAAGTCTCTTTTACGCCGGGATTTGCCACCAATCTGGAAGTTTCGGTTCTTAAACTTGCCGGTGGTGAGAATGTGGAGTTAAAAAATATCGTACCTGTGGTAAATGGGGAATATCTTGCTGCCTTAACCGAAAAGGAAATCGGTACGGTTACGGTAGAAGTATATAATGGGGAAGAACTGCTTGGCAGTGAGAATCTTGAGATAGAAATTTTGCCTTACGGACAGTGGAGCGGATGTGTATATATGCCGGAACTCCTCTGTGCTTTTGTAATGCCTAATCACCCTGCGGTACAGGGAATTGTGGCAAAGGCAGCAGTATGGCTTGAGAAATGGAAGGGAGAACCTTCTGTTTTAGGATATTCCACAAGAAACCCCAACGAAGTCAGAATGCAGATGGCAGCAGTATATGAGGCAATTAAGGAGGAGGCTATCGCATATTGTCTTCCGCCGGCATCTTATGAAACCGTAGGTCAGAAAATCCGTACGGCAGACGAGATCACAGGTCAAAAGATGGCTACCTGTCTGGATTTGGCCGTATTATATGCTTCCGCGCTGGAAGCAATGCGATTGAATCCGTTGATTATGATACATAAAGAACACGCTTATATCGGTTGCTGGCTGGAAGAGAAGTCTTTTGCGGAATGCGTGCAGGATGATGTTTCCGCACTTTTAAAAAGAACCGCGGAAGGAATTGATGAAATTGCGGTGGCGGAATGTACCGTTATGACCGCAGGGAAAAATGTATCTTTCGAAGATGCCTGCAAAACAGCCAAGGAATTGCTGGCAAAAGAGGATGATTTCCGAATGGCAATTGATGTGGAACGTTGCCGTGGCGGCAATATAAGACCTTTGCCCGCCAGAGTGTTAGAGAATGGTACATACACAATTGTTTCCTATGATACAGCCCCGAAGGAGGCTGAGGCTCCTAAGGAATTGAGCATTGCGGGCCGGGGAGCGGTTGTTACGGAGAATACCATGACGAAGCAGAAATTGTGGGAGCGTAAACTTCTTGACTTAAGTCTCCGCAATACCCTGCTTAATTTTCGTGTCACCAAAGCCGGAATTCAGTTAATGTCGGATGACCCTGCGCATTTGGAAGATGCCTTGAATCAGGGGGAGGATTTTGCAATTTTACCTTTGCCTGCCGATTCTAATTTAACGCCCGGAGCGGACAAAATCTTTTCCGTTACGGATTACGCCGAGGAAATCAAAACCATAGCGGTATCTGAGTTTAAGAGCAAGAGAATCCGTACTTTTATGCCGGAAGAAGAATTGGCAGCAGGCATGAAATACTTACAGCGTCAGGCAAAACTGTCCATGGAAGAAAACGGTTCCAATACCCTGTATTTGGCATTGGGCTTTTTGAAGTGGTATGAATCTGATTTAAGCCAGAAACCCCGTTATGCACCTCTTGTTATGGTGCCGGTGGATGTGACCAAGAAATTACAGGATAAAAGTTATCATATCCGTATCCGTGATGAAGAACCGCAGATTAATATTACCCTTTTGGAATTTTTGCGTCAGGATTTCGGCATGGATATCGGCGGTCTGGATCCCCTTCCCATGGATGAAAACGGCGTGGATGTTCCCTTGGTTTTTAACACAATTCGTAAAAGTATTATGGAGAAAAAGAACTGGGACGTATTGCCGTTGGCCTTCCTTGGTATCTTTTCTTTTAGCAGATTTATTATGTGGAATGATTTGCGTAACCGTTCCGCTGAAATTATGTCCAATAAAGTAGTGGCCAGTCTGATTTCCGGTAAAATGGAATGGGAGCCCAAAGTAAGCCTTCATGCAAAGGATATGGATGAGCGTATGAAACCCGGCGATATGGCAGTGGTAATGAGTGCGGATTCCTCGCAGATGGTGGCCATTGAAACAGCGTCAAAAGGCGAAAGTTTTGTTCTGCACGGACCTCCGGGAACCGGTAAGAGCCAGACCATTACCAATATGATTGCCAATGCTTTGTATCAGGGCAAGTCTGTGCTTTTTGTGGCGGAGAAAATGGCGGCGTTGTCCGTTGTTCAGAAACGTCTTGAGAAGGTCGGACTGGCACCTTTCTGTCTGGAATTGCATTCCAACAAGGCGCAGAAACAGGCGGTGCTTGCACAACTTGAAAGAACGTTGGAAGCCGGCGGTAAAAAGAGCAGCGGAGAGTATCTGGCGTACGCAGAGAAATTGTATGCGGAGCGTTGTAAATTAAATGATGTAGTGGAAGCACTGCATGAGAAACAGAACAGTGGTCAGTCCATCTATGAATTGATTGGTAAATACGAGTTAAGCAAGGCTTATGACGGTAAGGTATATTTTACGGAAGAGTGGGCCATGGATATAAATCGTGTTGCCTATGATGCCTGTGTTGCAAGTCTTTCGGAATGTGCAGCCATCGGTAAGGAATGCGGCGGCATCAGCAAGCACGCGCTGAAGGAATTTAAAGTATATGAATACTCCATGCAGTTACGTAAGGAGTGGGAAGAACTTCTTGGCCGTTATCAGGTGGCTTTGCGTGAAAAAAGCGGAATTTTATCCCAGTTGGGTGCATCTATGGAATTGCCGGAAACCGCATCCATGGAAGAATTATATCTTCTGGAGCGGGTGGCTTCCTACCTGCTTGGTATGGAAGAAATCCATGAGAATCTGTTAAAGGATTTCTACAGTTTAGAGGAAGAAGAAACTGTCCGTGCAGAAATATGCAAGAACAGGGATTTTCATAATATCCGCAAAGAACTTTTAGCACATTTTAAGCCGGCAGTACTGGAGTATGATGTTGCCGGTGCAAGAGCACGTCTTGTGGCTGCCCAGGGGAAATGGGCACTTGCCAAGAAGATGGATCTCAATGCCCTTGTAAAAGAATTACGCTTCCTTGCATTGCAGTCCAATATGGTGCAGGAAGGTAATTTGGAGAAGTTATACGAACGCATTGCGTTATATCATCAAATGAAAGAAAATGCATCGGTAACCGAGGCATTTGCCACTGCTTTTACGGGCTTGTACAAACAGGAAGATACGGACTGGGAGCAGTTGACGGCAGTTTATGAAAAGCATTTAGCTTTGTGTAAAATATTTGCAGAAAGCGATAAGAAGAGCGGTTATGCCTCTGCGTTATCTGCCCTTGTTACAGGCGGCAGTATCAATGAACTGATGAAAACCGAGGCGGAAGGTCTTGAGATGTTTCTTGAGAAGTCCAAGGCCTGCCTATCAATTGAGAATGAATTGATTACCAAATACGGATTGGATTGGAACGGATTCCGCGAGGAAGAGGATTTGCTTTCGGCCTTGTTTGAACGTTGTGCGGGTTGGTTGTCTCATGCAGAAGATTTGCGTTCTTATGCGGCATATTGTAATGCAGAGAAAGAAGCAGGGGAACTTGGCCTTACAGAAGTGACGGAGCAGTATCGTAAGGGCGAGTTAAAAGAGGATGCATTCCTTCCGGCATTTGAGTGTAATTTTGCTAAAGCGGCGGCAAGCGGTGCCATTGCATCCAGAGAGGAACTTGCACATTTTAACGGTGCAGGATTTACGGCAGCAATTGAACGTTTTGTAGAGATTTCTGAACGGTTCGAGAAACTGACCAGAGAAGAAGTGGTAGCGAAATTATCCGCAAGGATTCCCGAGGCGGGAGAAGGTTTTGCAGGCTCTTCGGAAATCGGTATTTTGCGTAAGGCAATTAAGAGCCAGAGAAGGGCGATGCCTATTCGTAAGTTATTTAATGAGATACCTGTTTTACTTCGCAGAATGTGTCCTTGTATGCTTATGAGCCCTATTTCCGTGGCACAGTATATAGATCCTTCGTTCCCGAAGTTTGATTTGGTTATTTTTGACGAGGCGTCCCAGTTACCCACCGGTGAATCCGTAGGTGCGCTGGCGCGTGGTGAGAATGTGGTTGTAGTAGGTGACCCGAAACAGTTGCCGCCTACCAGTTTCTTTATGACCAATCAGCATGATGAAGAGAATATCGAAGTGGAAGATATGGAAAGTCTGCTGGATGACTGTCTGGCCCTCAGTATGCCCCAGAATCATCTTTTATGGCATTATCGTTCACGACATGAAAGTCTGATTGCGTACAGCAATATGACTTACTATGATAACAAATTATATACCTTCCCCTCACCCAACGATCGTGTATCCGAGGTGAAATGGGTCTACGTGGAAGGTCAGTATGACAGGGGTAAAACCAAGCAGAACAGAGCGGAAGCCGAGGCTGTGGTGGAAGAAATTTTACGAAGACTTCGTGACGAAGAACTGCGTAAAAGCAGTATCGGTGTGGTTACGTTTAGTTCCGTTCAGCAGGAACTCATTGACGATTTGATGCAGGAAGCCTTACATAAGGAGCCTGAATTAGAGCAGTATTGTGTCAATGTCGAGGAACCGCTTTTTATTAAGAATCTTGAAAATGTACAGGGGGATGAGCGTGATGTGATTCTCTTCTCCGTAGGTTACGGTCCCGATGCCAACGGCAGGGTGGCTATGAACTTCGGTCCCCTGAATCAGGATGGCGGCTGGAGACGTTTGAACGTGGCAATTTCCCGTTCCAGAAAGAGCATGATGATTTATTCCTCATTCCGTCCCGAGAAACTTGATTTGTCCAGAACTTCGGCAGCAGGTATTGTGGGACTGAAGGGCTTCTTAGAGTTTGCTGCAAGGGGTAAAAATGCCCTTTACCAGAGTGCAGATACCATCAAACTTCGAAACAGCGATGTGGCCAAATCCATTGCTGTACGTTTAAAAGAAGCAGGGTATGATGCGGATATGGATATCGGTACTTCAGAATACAAAGTAGATATCGGTATCATGGACCCTGAGAATCCGGACAAATACTGTCTTGGTATTTTACTGGATGGTGAGAATTATATGGCAGCAGAAACTGCCAGAGACCGTAATTTGGGTCAGCCTTCCGTCTTAAAAGGACTGGGTTGGAATTTACACCGTGTATGGACCTTGGACTGGCTGGATACCCCGGAGCGTGAATTTGCCAAGATAGAAGATGTGATAAAAAGAATTCTGCATCCGGAACTGTATGCGGAGGAAGAGGCAGATACTGCAGAGTGCGGAACTGATGATGCGGAACCGAACGGAGGAGAAGTTGTAAATACGGATAATGGTACAAGTGATACAATGTCCGATAACGGAGCAACAGATGCTGAAGTAATCGACGAAGCGAACGCGGAAATAATTGCCGGTAGCATCAGTACGGATCATGCTCAAGAGTCGACACCCGTTAAAAGACAGTCTGCCCGCAGGGAATATGTGCATGTGGAATTGCCCACTTTGGGCGACTCGGAAGACTTTTATGAGCCAAAAACCAAGTTGCAGATTATGAAGGCTATGGAGAAGACTTTACAGGCAGAAGCACCTGTAGAATACGATTATATGAAAAAGAAAGTGCTTCTCTGTTGGGGTATGATGCGTAATACACCAAAGTCTGACGCTATATTTGAGGAAATTCTTCGGGAAGTACCTATTATTCAGACCAATACTGCAGGGAATACCTTCCTGTGGTTACAGAATATGGACCCTTGCAAGTATGGAATCTACCGCTTGCATGCGGAAGGGGATTTGGAGAAGCGAACCTTAAGCCAGATACCTGCGGAAGAAGTGGTAAATGCAGTAAGAGAACTGGTGGATGTGAACGTATCCTTATCCAGAGATGATTTGGTAAAAGAAACCGCCAAAGTATTCGGTTTTAACCGTGTGACAGCAAGCATTGACCAGGTTGTGGGAATTGCCATTTCTTATGCAGAGCAGAGAGGTTTTGTTGAGATTTCCGAGGATGGAATGAAGGTGACGCAGAAGCAGTAAAAATTAATAAATGTTTCATTTAGAACAAATAAAAAACCGAAGAATCATTCTTCGGTTTTTTATATGCAGGAGAAGGGACTTGAACCCTCATGTTGTTGCCAACACACGGACCTGAACCGTGCGCGTCTGCCATTCCGCCACTCCTGCGCTTCATTTTTTAAAAAAACCGAAGAATAATTCTTCGGTTCTTTAATGCGGGAAAAGGGACTTGAACCCTCACGTCGTTGCCAACACTAGATCCTTAGTCTAGCCTGTCTGCCAATTCCAGCATCCCCGCATATCTTATGGTAAGTATTGCTACTTATCTTTGCGACTTTTCAATATTACCAAAACGGTCAGCAAAAGTCAAGGCGTTTTTGAAAATAAATATAAAATTTTGTAAAATGCGCAGAGGAAGCCAAAAGGGGGCGGAAAGGCAGTGGTATTTTAGAAGTAAACAAAAAACATTTGAGAAAGATTATGGACAAAGTACTTATAAAAAAGTAAAATAAGTGCGACGTAAC
>JAZNLG010000262.1:0-3110 GCA_045578965.1 Lachnospiraceae bacterium
TAATAACAAATTGAAATTCTGGTACAAAAAAGAGAAGCTTAGATAAAATGCCAAGCTTCTCTTTTTATTTATGCATACCTTAAATTATTTACTTTGATTCCTTCGCGGGGGCTTTAATGCCGCCGTAATATACAAGTCCCAAAGCACCCGGGCCTGCGTGTGCACCGATACTGGGGCTGATGTCGTTGATGATTATGTTAGTAAACTGTGTCTTTTCTTTTACGATGGAAGCTAAAGTTTCAGCTTCTTCAATACAGTTACCGTGAACGATACCCACCGGAAGTGAGAAATCGGTATTTTCAGCCATGGTTTCAATCATACGTTCTACCAACTTGCTGATGGACTTTTTACGTCCGCGGGCTGTCCCGTCGGAAGTAAGCCCACCGTCTCTGTTTACATAGAGGAAAGGCTTTAAATTTAAAGTACTTCCCAATACTGCAGTTGCCTTGCTGACACGTCCGCCGCGCTGTAAATGAAATAAATCATCAACCGTAAACTGCACATTGATATGATCGCGGAATTCATTTAACTCTGCAACAACATCATCATATGCAACATCTTTCGCTTTTAAATCTTCTGCGTGAATTACCATAATAGTTTCGCCTAAGGATACATTTAAGGTGTCGATGACGGTAATTCTGGCTTCCGGATATTCTTCTAATAATTCATTGGCTACCATACAGACATTGTTATAACTGCCGCTTAATGCTGACGAGAATGCAATGTGAATGATATCCATATTTTTATCCAAAATATCGCGGAATTTCTCCTCAATGACTGCGGGATTATTGGCCTGAGACTGAGGAAGCGCGCCGTCTTTCATTTTTTCATAAAAGTCCTTCGGGGACATATGCAGTTCGTCGCCATATACAACATCACCGAAAGAGTAGTACTGGGGAATAATGGTATTACCGTATTTTTCGATATATTCCTGGGGCAAATCCGAATTTGAGTCTGTTGTAATGCAATATTCTCTCATGTAAAACCTTCCTTTGCTAAAAAAACTTTGTTTTTTAAAAATTTTTAAATTAAAACTATTTTTACTATAACACAGATGAGTAGGTTGTGCAATTACTTTGATTATAAAACTTTTATGAATAAAAGAAAAACCGGTCTGCGTTTGCAAACCGGTTTGGGTTATTCGTTGGCTATTTCATCATCGATGGAATTGAGAACATTCATAAAAATTTGTTGAATTTCGAAATGGGGATGCTCGCCCAAAAGATACATTTTATCGGCAAGAATGACGCCACCGGCCATAGCAAAATGTCCACCGCCGTCACCTAAGTCTTTCAGGGCTCTGGAGGTTACGGTACCGGCATGATAATGTTTGGTTTCATTTCGTACGGAGAATTTGTATCCACCGTTTCGTGCAGCATAAACAACGGCAAACTCCACGACATCAAGTCCAAGTATAAAATCCGAAATCATTGCTACAAGAGCGTCCGGACAGTCAAAGGAGATAGATGCAAAACCGATGTTGTTGTAAATTTTGATATTACGGATTGCTTCACCATAGGCATATAAATCCTGAATTTCATAGTTGCTGTGAGATAATATGGTGATGATATGATTGTCCGCAATTTGATGAAGATAAGCAAACATTTCAATATCAAAATCCGTGACGCCGCGATTAAAAGAATCGGTATCCATTTTAATACCGTATAAAAGTGCAGTAGCAGTATTAACATCCAAGGTGGTTTCGCTTTCTTTAAAGTAATTGGTAACAATGGAAGCACAGGCGCCGCAAATACGTAAATCACTATATTGGTAAGCGCAGGGTTTCATCGTGGGATGGTGATCAATGCAACCCACTTCGTCTCCGGGAAAATCCGTAAGATTAGAGTTATATTTCTGACCGTCAATGGTAACGATATAATCGTCTTCGCGCATATCCTCGATATCGTGGATTTCATAGGCTTCAATTTGAAAAACTTCCATCATTTTTTTGGTGCTGTTGGCTTCAACTTCGCCTGCGTAACAAATGGTGGATTCCACGCCGTGTGCCCGCAAAAACACCTGCATTCCGTAAGCGGAGGCCAAGGCATCCGGGTCAGGAAAGTTATGGGTTTGTAAATATACTTTGTGTCCCTTTAACAATTCAATCAGTTTTAACCAATCCATAGAGTGCTCCCTTTGTTGTAAAATGTAAAAATCATAATCGGCTTTGTTTGTCGATTCCCCTTTTGATTTTTTACTTGGAACGATTTTAACATAAAAAGATAACTTTCTCAAGCGTACAATGAGAAATGCTTTTATGTAAAAAACATATATTTTAAGTTGTAAGATATTAAAAAAAAGGCTATAATGTAAAAGAAGTCCGAGTAAGGAGGGAACGTTATGTTTGGCAAAAAGAAAACCTTCAGTCAGAAGTTGGAGGCAACCGTAAAAAAACGTGAAAAAAAGATTAATAAACTGGTTAAGAAATTTTTGAAATCCAGCCGTCGTTCCCAGAAGCGCGTAATCAAGATTTTAACTAAGGGTCCCGCATGGTTTGAGTTGTTTGTGCATGCGATTTTTGCGATTGTGGTTTGTTATTTGTTTTGGCGCAAGGCAAAAGATCCTACTTTTTTGGAGAACTTTGGAGAAACAAAGATATCATAGTATGGAGATGATAACGGAATAAGACGTATATTTTTTAACAGTAAATGTCGAATATTGTAAAAGGATTCACACTTTGTTTACACATAAGTGGTTGAATCCTTTTTTTAAATCTGTTAGAATATTCAAGATGTAAATTACAAAATGATAATATGGATAGGTGCGGTCTTTTTCTTTTCGACAGCCATATTGTCAGGGAATGATTGGAGAATGGAATGAATTTAGTAGAAAAGGTTTTCGGAACTCATAGCGAAAGAGAACTGAAACGGATTAATAAAATTGTAGATAAAATTGAGGCGTTGAGACCTTCCATGCAGGCATTGTCTGACGAGGAACTGAGAGGAAAAACCGCAGAATTCAAGAAACGTTATGAAGACGGCGAGACATTGGATGAACTTTTACCGGAAGCGTTTGCGGTAGTAAGGGAAGCCGGCAAACGTGTGCTGGATATGGAGCATTATCGTGTGCAGTTAATCGGTGGTGTAATTTTACACCAGGGCCGTATTGCA
>JAZNLG010000263.1:0-5952 GCA_045578965.1 Lachnospiraceae bacterium
AGCAGGATTTGTGGTTTGCAACCAAGGATACCATTTCTAAGAAGTATGATCATAATTTCAAGGATATTTTCCAGGAAATCTATGATGCAGAATATAAGACCAAATTCGAAGCAGCCGGTATTACTTACTTCTATACCTTGATTGATGATGCTGTAGCACGTGTAATGAAAGCAGAAGGCGGATTTATCTGGGCTTGTAAAAACTACGATGGCGATGTTATGTCCGATATGGTAAGTTCTGCATTCGGTTCACTTGCTATGATGACTTCCGTTCTTGTATCACCCAGCGGTGTATACGAGTATGAAGCTGCTCACGGAACCGTTCAGAGACATTACTACAAGCACTTAAAAGGCGAAGAAACTTCAACCAACTCTGTAGCAACTATTTTTGCTTGGACAGGTGCTTTAAGAAAGCGTGGCGAATTAGACAATACTCCTGAGTTATGTGCATTTGCAGACAAGTTGGAGCGTGCAACTCTTAAGACCATCGAAGATGGTAAAATGACCAAGGATTTGGCATTGATTACATCTCTTGAGAATGTAACTACTCTTAACAGCCAGGATTTCATTAAGGCTATTCGCGAAACAATGGATGTAATGTAAATGAATTTTATGATAACATTGTATGATTAATAATGTATAACAGAAGAACAGATACAGATATATTTTGAATATCTTTATCTGTTCTTTTTTATTAAAAAATGCTATAAATAAAGTATATGTATGACATCGATAATCCATTTTAAAATGTTGCAATTCTTGACAATGTAAATATATATATTTATAATTAAATTGGGTTTCTTGTAAATAAAATTCCGGAAAAAAGTGATGAAAGAATAAAAGGATACATCATGAAATCTTATATATTTAGTTTGTTCGGATTGATATCAGTTATATGGACAGTTATATGGACCATACATGTTATTAAATTACATAAAACTAGAAAGAATAAAAGTATTCCTTCGCTGATGCTTATGACAATCGGCATCTTTTTTTCTGTATGGACATTCTTGATGCCTGCATATTATTTATCATATGATTTTGGAGACGGTTATTCTTATATTCGTCCCATGATGTTGTCTGTCTTTTATGCAATCAAAATGTTTCTTATGGACGGTGAATACAGTTATATAATTGATGCTGTGGCCGACTTGCCGGAAGCGATAAGAGTATCCTATACATTATATGGTGCGATTTTGCTTGTAATTGCGCCAATACTTACATTTAGTAATGTATTTTTCTTTTTTAAAAATTTTAATAATGAAATCAAGTTTAATCTGTGTAAATACAGACCGATTTATATTATGTCTGAACTGAATGCGAAATCTGTTATGATTGCTCAAAGTATTTTGGAAATATCTAAGGATAAACCATTTATTGTTTTTGCGAATGTTTCCCAACAGGACGAAGAAGAGAAATACAACTTATATTATGAAATTAAAAGTTTTCACGCGATTTCCTTGAGAATGAATGTCTTGAATTTGGATATTAGCAACAAGAAGAAAAGTGTTGAATATTTTTTGGTTGGAGATGATGAGTCGGATAATGTAAGTCTTGCATGTGCCTTGACAAGAAAATTGAATGAATCAGTTCCGAATTTGCCGATAAAAGTGTTTGCCTTTGCGCAGAATGAAAACTACTCATACATTTTGGATTCTTTAAATTATGAGCATTTATTGGAAAATGCTTTTCAAAAGCAGGAAGGGGATTATTCATTTAAACTTCGTCGTGTTGACAGTAAAAGGCAATTAGTGTGGAATGAAGTTCAAAAGATGAATATTCTGCAAAGAGCACAAGATAAAGTGATTTCTATTTTAATTGTTGGATTCGGAAGTTACGGTTTAGAATTTTTTAAAATGTTGTTTTGGTATTGCCAGGTATACGGATACCGATTGGAATTCAATATTGTGGATAAAAACGGTACTTTGAATGATTCCTCCATTGAGTCTATGTTGAATCGAAACTGTCCTGAAATTCTTAAATATTGTGAACGTTATGATGATAAAGATATGAATTACAGTGTAAAATGTTTTTCAGGTGTTGATTTAAAAAATAACACATTTCGTGAACTGATGGAGTATGACGGCGAGGATCTGGAAAAGAAAGATATTGCCAATCGTTTAAAAAGAGTATCGACAATTATTGTTACAACCGGTAATGATGATTTAAATATTGAATTTTCGGTTTATCTTCGTACATTATATGAGAAAATCCGACGAATTTCGGGAAATGAAACGGATAGCCCTTATATTTCAACTGTTATTTATGACGAAGACAAGTTTCCGCAGGGTGAAGAATACTATCTGATTAATCACGAAGGAATTCCTTATTCCATTAATGTGTTTGGTAACTTCTCTACACAATATTCTTATTCCAATATTTATGATGCTGATTTAGAAAAAGAAGCTATGATTGCACATAATAAATGGGTTCTTCAAAAAAATGATAATGAAGCATTACATCAAAATATTCGTAAATTTGAACGATTTGAATATTTTAGGCTGTCTTCTTTGGCAAGTGGAATTCATAAGCGAGAGATGGAATTAAATTTTGCGGATTCTACAGAGGATGATGATTTTAGACAACGTAGTGAACATATGCGTTGGAATGCCTATATGATGGTAAACGGATATGAATATTTTTCGGTTAGGGATGACAGGGCTAAATTACACAATAAAATTATGCCAAGACATAAATTAGTGGAAGGCGAAAAGAAAAAGGGACACAAATAAAGGAGAAAAACAAATAAAGGAGAAAAACAAATGATTAGATGTGATGAAACAAAGCCGTTTATTTTTGTCAGTTATTCACACAGGGATAGCGAAAAAGTTGTCGAAATTATGAAGCATATGCGTGATGAAGGTTACAATTTATGGTATGACGGAGGTATTGATCCCGGTACAGAGTGGGATGAAAATATTGCAAAGCATGTAAAAGATTGTACATACTTTATTGCGTTTATAAGCAAGGGCTATATTGGTTCAGATAATTGTAAAGATGAATTGAATTATTCCAGAGATTTGGATAAGGACCGTCTTTTGGTATATTTGGAAGATGTGGATTTACCTGACGGAATGGCTATGCGAATGAATCGTATTCAGGCTATTTGGTGGAATAAATATGATGCATCCAACATTGATGAAGCATATAAGAAATTGTTTACGACCAGAGGAATTGATCGTGCTAAAGTGTTTGAGAAAATTGTAGCAGAAGATAGTAAGTCTGCCGTACAGAGTACTACGACAGTTTCGGTAAATGCGACTACAAGCGCAAATGCGCCTGTAAATATGGCAGTAAATGTACCTGTAAATAGAGCCGGAAATGCATCAACTCCTTCGGTTGTACCGAATATGAAAAAAACTGAAAATCCGCAGGGGAAAAAGAAAAAAATGCCGATTTGGCCATTTATTATTGCCGGTGGAGTGGGGATTTTGGCTATATTCCTGATTCTGTTTGTTTCATTTTTTGCGATTATTGGTAGCGGAAAAGATTATGAGGGTCAGACCTTAGAATGGTACATGGAAGAAGCGAATGAAGGCGATGAAACTGCTATGTGTTATTTGGCTGACTGTTATTTTGAAGGTTCTAATGGAGCGACCAAAGATTATGCGAAGGCCGTAGAATGGTATGAAAAGGCGGCGGAAGATGATAATGCTGCTGTAGAAGCGTATTATGGTTTGGGGCAATGTTATACAATCGGTGGAAATGGCATTGACAAAGATAATGTAAAAGCCTTGACATACTTTGAAAAGGCTTTAAAAGCGGGGAATACAGATGCATACTATATGATAGGTCTTATTTCTTTTTACGGAGATCATGGTGCTACAAAAGATTATGCCAAAGCTGTAAAATGTTTTGAAAAAGCAATCGAGTACGGAAATACGGAAGCATATTATTGGATGGGGCTCTGCTATAACGGTGGAGAGAATGGCATTGAAAAAGATTATAATAAGGCCGTAGAATGTTATGAAAAGGCTATTGAAAATGGAAATACAGATGCGTTGTTACATATGGGCCATGTATATTATTCGTTCAGTTCAAGCGTTCAAAATCGTGCTTTGGCAGTGGAATATTATGATAAAGCCGTTGCAGCCGGAATAACAGACGCATATTATTGGGCTGGATTATGTTATTATTATGGAGATGATACACTTCCGAAGGATTATACAAAATGTGTAGAATATGCAGAAAAATCTGCAGAATCCGGGTACGCGCCTGCTTGGATTACATTAGCGCTGTGTTACTATGAAGGTGAAAATGGTATTGAACAGGATACTGCTAAAGCGTTAGAGTATTATCAAAAAGCGGAAGAAAATGGCGCGCAGGCCTTAAAAGATGAGGCTGTTCATATGGCTAATTATGCTTTCTGCTATGCTGCAAAAAGTAATTATACAATGGCATTGGACTGGTTTCAGAAGGCTGAAGCAATATCGCCGTTGACCTCATGGAAACATCTTAATGCGTGTGGGGCTTGCTATCAAATGGGAACTGAAAATATTGAGCCAAATAATGAAATTGCTCTTGAGTATTATTATAAGGCACTTCAAGCTTCTAATTGCAATATGTCAATAGTATATAGTAATATGGGTTATACATACTATAACATGGAGGATTACAATAATGCAGTTAAATTTTTAGAAGAGGCATATGCTTCTGGAGAAAAGAGGGCAAGCAATTTATTAGGTGATTGTTATTATTATGGTTATGGTGTAGAACAGGATTATGCCAAGGCTGTTGAATGCTATATGGAGGCGTATAATAAGGGAATTAAAGATAGTGGAAGTATGAATAATGTAGGCCATTGTTATTATAATGGCCTAGGTGTAGAACAGGATTATGCCAAGGCTGTTGAATATTTTGAAATAGGTGCGGATATGGAAAATAAATATTCTATATATAATCTTGGTCTATGTTATGAACTGGGCAATGGAGTTGCTCAGGATATTGAACAGGCAAAGAAATATTATAAGATGGCTGCGGATTTAGGAAATGAAAAAGCACAACAGAAATTAGAAGCGCTTCAATAAGCATGAACTGTATTGATTTGGTTTTAGAAATACGGAATACAAAAAGAAACCGGAGATTTTTTACCCGGTTTCTTTTATATTTCAGCGTCTGCTATATAAAATACATTTCTTGAATAAATTCTATCTATTATCTATTCACTCAATTCTTCCCATAACACATACAACGCATCTAACCTATTCTGTGCAACATCACATTCTTTGCATAATTCCTGTAATTTCACTGAATTTGATGAAATTTCGGGTTTAGACATTTTTTCCTGTAAATCAGCAATTTTTGTTTCCAGTTCCTCGATTTCTTTTTCGGTTTTAGCTAACTGGTTTTCGCGTTTTCTTTTTGCAGCCTGTAATTCCTTTTGCTTTGCCCAATCCAGTTTCGCATCGGTTTGGGTACCATCGTTTGAGTTAGAAGCGGTAGAAGAGGAATTATTTAATGTTGTTGTGGAAGTGTTTGCTGCACTTGCACTATTTTTTTCGGTCAAAGAACCGCCTTTAACCATATAATCCGCCGGACGTTCCGTATCCTGTGATGACTTCTCAAGGAAATAATCATAATCACCCTGATAGGAAGTAACCTTACAACCATCCAAATGCAGAATTCTGCTGGCAGTACGGTTGATAAAATAGCGGTCATGGGATACATATAAAACGGTTCCAGTATACGCATTCAAAGCTTCTTCCAATACTTCCTTAGACACCATATCCAAATGGTTAGTGGGTTCGTCCAGGATTAAGAAATTCGCTCCTGAGAGCATAAGCTTAGCCAAAACAACGCGACCGCGTTCGCCACCACTAAGGGAGCTGATCGGTTGAAAGACTTCGTCGCCCGTAAAAAGGAAGGCTGCCAGGACATTACGTATTTCGGTTTGTGTAAGTTTAGGGTATGTATCCGAGATTTCATCAAATACAGTTTTATTTTCGTCTAAAAC
>JAZNLG010000264.1:0-3444 GCA_045578965.1 Lachnospiraceae bacterium
TGCTCCTCCACGCCGATACCGTAACTTACGCTAATCGGTTTATGCTTGGTAAAAATCGCGGTTCCGGAATACCCTTTCTTCTCCGCATAGTTCCAGTACTGTTCGTATCCCGGCAAATCCAGTTGAATCTGCCCCTCCTGCAATTTGGTCTCCTGCAAGCAGAAGAAGTCCGCATCTATTTCATTGAAGAAATCCATAAAACCCTTTTCGCGGCAGGCTCTGATGCCGTTTACATTCCAAGATATAAATTTCATGTTTTACCCTCACATTTTTATCTTAATTATCTTTTTTTCATCAAAAGTGGATTTATAAATCTTAATTATATATTCACATATATCATACTGTTTTCTCAAGCAAATAACAATCAAAAAGTCCCAATTTTTATATTTGCGGTAAAAACTTCCGATTCTTGTGTGGAGTATTATACATTCCATAAAGAACCGTTTGAAAACGTCGGTACTTAACGAACAAACGAATTCTATTCGTTTGGTGAGTTTAGTATCCGCTACGCTTTCAATCGAGCGAGGGCGCGTTCTGTTGGAATTATAATACTCCACACAGCTCCCGCAACACTTTCACAAATATAAAAATTGGGACTGACCACCTATTTCTTAAATTCCACATCCTTATTCAGGAAATGCTGTAATTTCTCGCTCTTTGGATGCTCAAACACTTCCTCAGGCGTACCCATTTCTTCAATAACACCATCCGCCACGAAAATTACCTTCGTTGCCACTCTTCTTGCAAACTCCATTTCGTGGGTTACCACAATCATAGTGCTGTCGGAAGATTTTAAGCCTTCAATTACCTTTAATACTTCGCCGGTAAGTTCGGGATCCAACGCACTGGTGGGTTCATCGAAGCACAGGATGTCCGGATTAAGAATCAATGCTCTCGCTATCGCCACACGTTGCTGCTGTCCGCCGGACAATTCGCAAGGGTAAGCGTATTTTTTATCTGCAAGTCCCACTCTCTCCAGAAGGGCAAGAGCTTGTCGTTCGATTTCTTCAAAAGCAAGACGCTTCTCTACTCTGCTACCACCGTTCTTTTTGATACGTTCCGCTTCCAGAAGTTCCGCTGCCAAGGTTAGATTTTTTAACACATTATACTGCGGAAACAAATTAAACTGCTGGAATACCAGACCGAAATGCAAGCGATTCTGACGAAGTTGCGACTCACTTAAATTCCCGGCGTTTTCCGCATCATAAATGACTTTGTCATTTACCATGATCGTACCCGCATCGGGAGTTACCAACTGGTTTAAACAACGAAGAAGTGTGGTTTTACCGCCGCCGGAAGAACCTATAATCGCCAGTACTTCTCCTTTTTCCAAAGAGAAACCGATTCCTTTTAAAACTTCTTCTTTGCCATATATTTTACGAATATTGTTTACTTCCAATAATGCCATTTCTTTTACCTCCCCTTTTGATTATCCTGCATAGTAATTCAATTTCTTCTCAACAATATTGAAAAGAATGGTTAAAATGCCGGTAAAGAGCAGATAAAATGCGCCAATGTAGAAAATAGGCCAGATAATCGCATGCAAACCTACGATATCCTGTGCCGCTTTCAACAATTCCACTACGGAAACTACGCGGGCAAGGGATGTATCTTTTACAAGAGTAATGATTTCATTGCCCATCGGGGGAAGAATTCTCTTAAATACCTGGAACAATACTACCCGGAAGAAAATCTGCGTCTTGGTCATACCAAGCACCTGTCCGGCTTCGTACTGGCCGGCGGGAATGCTTTCGATACCGCCACGATAAATCTCCGAGAAGTAGGCTGCATAATTCACGATAAAAGCTACCACAACCGCAGGAAAACGGTCCAAGCCCTGAACACCGAAAATAAGTCCCGGTCCGTAAAATACCAAAATAACCTGTAACATCAGAGGCGTTCCTCGGATAATCCAAACAATCCCTCTTGTCAGGTAACGCAAAGGCTTAAATTTGGACATGGAACCAAAAGCAATCACAAGGCCCAAAGGCAGTGCGCCCAACAATGTAATAAAAAACAGGATTAAAGTGATTTTAAAACCATCCAACAATTGTAATGTAACTTCTAAAAAACTCATATGTACTCCTTCTCTTTTGAGAATTTAATGCTTTTAAATTTATTCCATACTACCTAAAACGCGTAACATTTATATACTGACACTATTTCATAGTGTGCATCTCTTATATTCTACCCGATTATACAGAAAAAGGGCAAGCAAACTTGCCCTTATCTTTTATAAATTATATCTAAAATCTTAGTAAACTACGTTAACACCGTACTTTTCGCCAAGTGCCTGCATTGTTCCGTCTGCCATAAGTTCAGCAATTGCACCGTTAATTTTTTCTAAAGTCTGTGCATCTTCCAAACGTAAGCCGATTGCGTATTCTTCCTTCGCAAGTTCAATGCCTTCTACTACCATAAGATCGCTGTAATCTGTTTCATCAGTGATTACCGCTCTTGCAAGTACCCAGTCAAGTACACATGCCTGACATGTGCCTGACTTCACTTCAAGAAGACCATCCTTCTGAGCAGATACACCAACAAATTCGTTTGTAGAAAGTGTAGCGTCATCTTCGATTGCGCTCTGTCCTGCAGAACCGCTTTCTGCACAGATTGTAATACCTGTAAAATCTTCAATTGCTTTGTATGTATCAGCGTTATCCTTGTTGATTACAACTACCTGCATGTTTTCTACATAAGAAGTAGAGAATGCCATATCTTCTTTTCTTTCTTCGGTAACAGTAAGACCGTTCCAGATACAGTCGATTGACTTAGACTGTAATTCGAATTCCTTCTGGTCCCATTCGATTACCTGGAATACAGGTTCTACACCTAACTTCGCACAAACAGCCTCCGCAAATTCGGTATCAAAACCGGTTAAGTTTCCTTCTGCATCATAATAGTTCATAGGCTCGTAAAGAGTAATACCGATTACAAGAGTACCCTTATCTTCAATGTAAGCCCAGTCTTCTTTCTGAGAAGAACATCCTGCTAACAATGTAGCCATCATTAATGTTGCCAATAAAACTGCGACAATTTTCTTCATTTTTCCTCCATCCCGGGCTTTTCTTTTTATAAAAACCCGCTTTTATAATACTTTTGTCTGTTAAAGCACTAACATACTAGCACGTAAAATCTGTCCTTGTCAACCGAATTCAGGGCTTTAACTATATTATTTCGTTAAATATAAAATGCTGTACGGATAATTTTATCTTCCTGCAGAACACGCTCTCGCTCGATTGTCCGCGTAACAGTACTAAACTCGCAGAACATTATAGTTCTGCTCGTTAAGTGCTGACGCGTACAAACGGTTCTTTCGGAATGAAAAAAATCCGTACAGCATCCATTGTATTCAACAATAATTATGAATTCAGATATGCTACCTGCTCTTCGGTTAAGACGTCGATAGATTTTCCTAAGAAAGCGAGTTTTCTTGCGGCAACG
>JAZNLG010000265.1:0-5212 GCA_045578965.1 Lachnospiraceae bacterium
TGGGACTTGCCAAGAATCAAACTCATAAAAGCAAAACCGATCAAAGACGAAAGAATCGCCGCAATGGTCATCGTTACATCGGTAATTAACATCATAATGATGGAACCGATTAACATAGTCACTGCCATTACAAGCTGGGTGATACTCTGGCCTAAGCTGTGTCCGATGGTATCCACGTCATTGGTTACACGGCTTAATACATCACCAAAAGTAGTGGAATCAAAGTACTTTAATGGCATTACATTAATCTTCTCAGAAATGTCCTTACGAATCTTTTTGGACATTCTTTGGGTCATAACCGCCATCACAAGGCTCTGCAGATACTGGAACACAGCGCTGATACCGTAAATAATAATCAGAAGAACCGCTACATCTTTTACCGCTTCCATATCAATGCCGGTAAGAATCCCTGCTTCAATAACCGCAGTCAAATCCTTAATCACATCCGGCCCAACCACCGCCAAAATACTGCTGACAAAAGACAGTACCAACGACAATATCATAAAAGGTAAAAACTTCTTTAAGTATTTAAATAACTTGATAAAAGTGCCCTTAAAATCCTTGGGTTTTTCTACAATTCGTCCGGCACCGGGACCACGTTTCTTTCCGTTGTTTGCTGAACCCATTTCATATTCTTTATTTGCCATTATGCCAATTCCTCCTTTGAAAGCTGAGAATAGGCAATCTGCTGATAAACCTCACAGGTCTGCATCAGCTCCTTGTGGGTACCTAAGCCCACGATTTTACCGTCATCCAAAACCACAATTTGGTCAGCGTCCAGAATAGTACCGATACGCTGGGCTACCAAAAGGGTGATGGCATTGCCGGTCACCTTGGCCAATTCGCCGCGCAATACACGGTCGGTTTTATAATCCAGTGCTGAGAAAGAATCATCAAAAATATAAATGTCCGGCTTACGGCAAATCGCTCTGGCAATAGACAGACGCTGTTTCTGACCACCGGAAAAGTTAGTACCGCCCTGGGCCACGTCAGCATCCAATTTATTATCCAGTTTGGACACGAAATCTTCCGCCTGGGCAATGCGTAATGCCTCCCAAATCTCCTCATCGGTATACTCTTCCTGCTTACCGTTTTCACCGTAAGCAATGTTGGAACGGATACTTCCGCCAAACAATACCGCGCGCTGGGGCACGAGACCGATTTTATTACGAAGGGCCTCCTGGGTGTAGTCGCGAACGTCCACACTGTCTACAAGAATACGGCCTTCCGTCACATCATAGAAACGGGGCACCAAATTAATCAAGGTAGATTTACCGCTACCCGTAGAACCGATAAAAGCCACCGTCTCGCCGGATTTCGCCGTAAAAGATATATTTTCAAGCACTGCATCCGATGCGTCAGGATAACGGAAGGTGACATTTTCGAAGATGACTTCATGTGTGCCGTCCTGCAGTGCATTTTGAACCGCTTCTTTTTTATCTGTATTATCTTTATCTTCGGCTGTTGCACCGGTCTCTCCGGCACCTACAACCGCACCATCTACAATTTTAGTTTTGGTATCAAGCACTTCTTTAATACGCTTCGCAGATACGCTGGCTCTCGGCAGGATAATAAAAATCATAGTAAGCATCATAAAAGACATTACTACCTGCATTGCATAAGAAGAAAAGACAACCATATCCGAAAATACAACGATTTTATCCGCAACGGGTTCCGAGATGGCATCCAGAAAACTCATTTCGCCGGAAAATACGGCTTCAGCCACATTCGTAGGCATAGGTGCTATATTAATCAGATATGCGCCAATCCAATATACCGCCAGGGACAGTCCATTCATAATAATGGACATTCCCGGTCCCAAAACAGCCATGGCACGCTGGGTAAACAAATGGGTTTTCATTAATTCGTCATTGGCTTCTTCGAACTTCTTCTCCTGGAAATCCTCCGCATTGTATGCACGCACTACGCGGATACCGGTAAGATTTTCACGGGTAACGCGGTTTAAGTTATCCGTTAAAGTCTGGATAATCTTAAACTTGGGAAGCACAATGATAATCAGGGAAACAATCATAATCATAAGGAGTAATACGGCAATTGCGGTACTTACCGTCCACTGCCAACTTTTACCGTAGATTTTACTGATGGCCATAGTCGCCATAATAATTGCACGAAACATAATGGCGGTACCCATTACCAGAAACATCTGCACATGCATAATATCGTTGGTGGAACGGGTAATAAGGCTGGCGGTTGAAAAACCGTTAATTTCCTCCATGGAGAAACCGGTGACCTTATCATACACCTGGCTACGCAATCTCATAGAGAAACCGGTCGCTACCTTGGCACAAAAAAAGCCTACAAGAACCGATGCAAGCAGACCACCGAAAGAGCACAGAAGCATCATACCGCCGGCGATCCAAATGTAAGTCATATCACCGCCCGGCGTAATCACCGTCGCAGTAATGGCATTCATATAGTCGGGTAATTTTAACTCCAAAAATACCTGTATGATGGTGACTATAATGGTTCCCAGCATAAAAAGCATTTCTCTTTTGCGTAAATATTTTAAAATTTGAAACACTGACGTTTCCTCCGCTTATAAAAGGATATTTCTTCTACATCTATCAAACAATCTTATGTTATGCATTTTATTTTTATATGTCAATGAATATTTCCATTATCACCAAAAAATCACAATCTTCGAAATTAATTCGTTAATTGTGTTTTTCGTTCATATTAAAATACTATAATACTTACCAGAGACTATCCAATCTTTTATTTTTTTATTCTTAGGAAACGGTTATTTGTTTATCAACCAATCTGCTACATCTATAACCTTAACTCCCTCATATTGATATTCTGGATTTCTTGTACGTGCTATTACCATTTTAGGATAGGCATCTTTAATTTTAAGCAAAGGTTCTACTTCTCGCTTAAAGGTTTCGGAATGAGATATATTATCCGAAACTTGAATATAAATCTTTTCACTTCGTTTCAATGCAACAAAATCGATTTCTTTTTTATATAAAACACCTACATAAACTTCATAACCACGTCTAAGCAATTCTATAGCAACGATATTTTCAATTACTCTACCGCTATCTAAATTTTTAGTACCGAGTTTGGCATAACGAAAAGTATGGTCACTCAAATAATATTTATCATTGGAAGCAAGATACTTTTTCCCTTTAATATCATATCTGCGAAATTTATAAAAAGCAAAAGCATTACAAAGATAATTCATATAACTAGCCACAGTCTTATGATTGATTTTATCTGCATTGGATGTAAGTGTGTCCGCAATACTTCTTGCTGAGGTTAAATTAGACACATTATCCATTAGGAATTGCGAAATTCTATCCATCAACATGGGATTTTTGATTTTATATTTTTGGCGTATGTCTCTTAGAATCAACGTATCAAAGACATTTTCTATATAGTCATATTTATCTTCCTGTTCTTTATACAGATATGAACCGGACATACCACCTTCAAGCATATAATTATCAAATGCAGTATACTTATCTGCTAGATCGAAATAATATAAATATTCAGCAAAAGAAAACGGATATACTTTAATTTCAAATGTTCTACCGGTAAACAATGTTGCCAAGTCTGAACTGAGTAAAAAAGCATTGGAACCCGTTATATAAATATCGTACACCTCGGTTGCATGCAAATTGTTGATGCACAATTCAAAGTCAGTACACATTTGAATTTCGTCTATTAAAATAAAATTATCCTTATTTTCTATATAATTGCTTTCTATATATTCATTAAGCGCCTTATATTCTTTGAGATTATCATACTTAGATAGATTAAAATTGATATGAATAATATTAGCATTAGAAATGTTTTTTTGCACATAAGCTTTAAAAGCTTCCAGCAATTTTGATTTACCCGAACGGCGTACACCCGTCAGAACCTTAATATCGGGAGTACCAATAACATTAATCATTTTACTTAAATATTGTTTTCTTTCAATCAGTTTCATAAATAATCACCTCATGAAATTATTATGCCACTTTTATTTCCCAAAATCAATATTTTTTCGTTTTTGGGAAATAAAATATTTTAATAACCATACTTCTTCTTATTTGCCAATAAGAATGCCACCGTCACCACTGTTGCCAGTAACTCTGCCACAATTACCGCACACCAAATACCTTCCAGACCCCAAAGTAAGGGAAGTAAAAGAACCGCTACAACCTGGAATAAAAAGGTGCGAAGGAAAGATATAATCGCTGAAACCAGTCCGTCATTCAAGGCAGTAAAAAATGCCGAACCAAAAATTCCGACTCCGGTAAACAGGAACGAAAAAGAATAAATCAAAAACGCTTTCTGCGTCATATCAAACAATTCCGGATCATATCCCACATACAGTAGGGAAAGAGGTGTTGCCAACAATTCTCCCGCTATCAACATGACTATTGAAAATGCAACTATAATAATACAACTCTTCTTCAACAGGTTTTTTAACTCTTTCGGATGTTTTGCCCCGAAATGAAAACTTACCACCGGAGCCACACCAACCGAATATCCGAGGAAAATCGCCACAAAAACAAAGGATACATACATTAAAACACCATACGTCGCTACTCCGTTCTCGCCGGCATAACGCATTAATTGGAAGTTATACAACATACTCACCAGAGACATAGAGATGTTGGTTACAAACTCTGACGCGCCGTTGGTGCAGGCTTTTACAAGTGCTTTAATGTCCATACCCGTAGCGGTAAGGCGCAATAAACTTTTATTGGGTAAGGCAAAATATACCAAAGAAATCACACCACCCACAATCTGACTTCCGGCTGTCGCCCAGGCTGCTCCCGGCAATCCCCAATCAAAAATCGCAAGAAACACATAGTCCAGCACCATATTGGTTACGCCGGAAAATATGGTTACAAACAACCCAAGTCCCGGCTTCTCTGCCGTTATAAAAAAGGTCTGGAACTCAAACTGCAGGATAAAAAAGGGCAGAGCTACCAGCAAAATCTGTCCGTAAGTAACACAATAATCAATCAATTCTCCTTCGGCGCCCAGAAGAATTGCTATGGGACGCAAACAAAAGAAACTTACAACCATAATGATTATGGCAAGCACAATACTCACATAAATAAAAAGTGAGAACAACTTTCTCGCTTTTATCTTATCTCCCTCACCAAGCGTCTTAGCAATCAGGGCACTGCCTCCGGAACCAAACATAAACCCAAAAGCGCCGAGAAGCATCAAAAAAGGATAGATTAAATTC
>JAZNLG010000266.1:0-2053 GCA_045578965.1 Lachnospiraceae bacterium
TACTATGATGAGAACGAGATTGAGGTGGGCAACCCTCCGCAGTGCAGAATTATCTCCAATGTGCATACCGACTTGACCGAAGAAGAAAAGAAAGAGGCAAGGCAGAAAGCCATTGAGCAGAACCAACAAGCCGAGTTACGGAAGATACAAGACCGCAATAAGCCGAAGGCAAAGCCAGCAGAGAAAGCAACCAATGTTCAACCCTCATTATTTGACTTTTGATTATGAAACCGAGAAGAGATCACGTATACAAATTGGTATTGTATAGGCAATATTGACCAAGTTACCGCATAAGTACCGCATAAGTACCGCATAAGCACCACATAAGTACTCAACTAGTTCAATAACCAATAATTTTATAGTCTTAGAATGTGATTATTAAAATTGTCCGCATGAAATCCATTTTTGTCCGCGAGTGTGTTATTGCCTAATAAACAAGTAGTTCTAAATTGTCCACAAGAATAAAATGTCCCGTTTTTTACGCAAAAAACGGGACATTTGGAGATGCATTTTTCAGATTTTTGTGATAATAGCATGCATTTCTTCCATCTTGCGGTCCTTAAATTATCTATCAAATCATCTTTATTTCCAGAGATTTATATTCTTCCGGTCCTTTTTTTATTTCTTGTGGACCTTCGCTGTCACAAATTTGCAGTAGATTTGTGACAGAATCTATCGATCGCCACACGGTAAAAACCGAAGCGGCTGGGTTCCTTGCACTGCCGACGAAGTTCTTGAAGAAATTATCCAGCACATCGCCGTGTCTGTCGAACTGCAAGAAGTCCTGTGCATTCTCCGTCTTGGCGGGAGTGCGTTTCGGATTGCCGTCCTTGTCAAGTCCGGCTACCACACTGATTTCGCCCGCCTTCTCATCACGGACAATCAGCACGTCCTTTTCTTTCTTTTTCTGTTCCATTGTTTTGAAATTTGTTATTTGGTTAGTTTGTGAAGGCAGGTTTCGTAAAACGCTGCATCTCCTTTTCTGAAAATCTCTCCGTGTTCCTTGATGAACTCCCGCACGTCAGATACTTTGTAGTAACTCTTTCTGCCTATTCTTATATAGGGTAGTATCTTCATACTGCGGTAGCGTTGCAGGGAGCGCTTGCTGAATTGCAGGAGCATACACAGGTCCTGATTGTCAAGCAGCCTTTCACCATCCACAAGCGGAATTTCCATCACATCGGAATTGTCCTTCTCGTACTCCTTGCGGGCAAGCATCGCTATCAGTTTGTCCTGACGGTCAAGACGGGTGGTAATTTCACGTACCCACATCTCGAATGTTCTCTTATCCAGTGCATCCATAGGTTCATTATTATTTCTGATGCGAATTTAGGAGAACACGAAAATGGCTTTTAACAACTCATCAGTGAGTCACGTGTGTTTTTTCTGAAAGTTCCATTCTGTTACACCGTCAAGTGTGCCACATACGGCAACAGAGGCATAGAAGCTATATTATTCAGGACAGATGGATTACTTTTGACCCGAACTTAAAATCAATTGCATATGGAAATAATAATATTTGAAAAGAAGACATTTGAAGAGTTCTCCATGAAGCTGGAGTCGTTCATTCAAAAAGTAAGCAGCCTATACAATGGCATTGAAAACAGGAGATTAAAAACATGGTTGGACAGTGAAGACGTCTGCCGGACATTGAACATCAGTCCCCGTACCTTACAGACATTACGGGATAATGGCACTCTTGCCTTTTCCAAGTTGGGTAATAAGACCTATTATCTGTATGAGGACGTACAAAGTATCATTCCGACTGTAGAAAAAAGAAGAGAAAGGATCGGAAAGAAAGGTCGAAACATATAATAAATAGTCACCACTAAATCCACATGAAATGAACAATGAACCTATTACAAGAGACAATGAAAAAGTCATGTATCTTTTAAACAGAATGAACCGGCTTATGGAGAATATGGATTCCTTGACGGAAAACTACAAGCCAGTTTTGGGAGGTGAACGTTTCTTGACGGACAAGGAACTTTCCGGAATGCTAAAAGTCAGTCGCCGTTCATTGCAGGATTATCGCAATGAAGGGAGAATCCCA
>JAZNLG010000267.1:0-29243 GCA_045578965.1 Lachnospiraceae bacterium
TCGGCCTGTGCAAAATATGTTTTTGCATCGGTCAGATAACTGTCATCTCCGGTAGCAATGTATAACCAGGCTGCTGCCCAGGTTAATTCATCATAAAAACCACTGTGAGATGTATAAAAACCGTTTGCCGCGGTATAACCGGCATCACTCTTTGCAGATGCCGCAAACTCATACAACTGAATTGCATGTTCCAAACATTCTTTGGAATAATCCGCATCCGTATCTGCAAAAATGACCGAGCAGGATGCCAAAGAAGCCGCCGCCCCAGCACTTACGGTAGAACCGGGATTATTCATATCCACCTTATAAGAAGGCCTGTTCATCTGCATTACTTCCGCAGGTCCCCACCAGGAATGATCGGCAGAACCGTCACCCACCTGATAATAAAATACATTCTCTTCGGGATGACATTTTATCAGATAATCATTAATCCATCGGATGGAATCCTCAATATAAACCAACTGTCCGCTCTCTTCATAACTGTCACGGCTTTCATAAACAGACCATGCCAGTGTAGAAGCAGTGTAAGCCATAGGCAGATTAAACTTCACATGGTCACCGGCATCGTACAAACCGCCGGTCAGATCCAGCCCTGCATCTGCGCCATCCGCCAATCCGGAATCCCCTCGCCAGTTACATCTGGTTTCCTCGGGCAAATCACCGGAACGCTGTAATTCATAAAAAAGAATTGCCTTTTGTAATGCTTCACCGTAATTATATTTTCCGGTACCTTTTCTGCCTTCATACTCTGTGGCATTTTCAGTCAATGCCCCGGTATTGATTGTTGTATTGGTATCTCCGCCCGTAAAGAAAGAATCGTTTCCGTCATTGCCGGCATCATCACTGTTATCCTCACCATTGTCCGTTGTATCAGACTCCGAAACAACTTCTTCCGCATAGGTGCCGTTATTATCTGCCACGGTTTCTTTTCCGCCGACAACTACTTTAATGATTGCCAATGCAGCTGCAATCATAAGCCCGACGCCAATCAACATAACCAGAAGAATCAAAATAAGAATCAGCCATATTTTCTTCTTTTTAGGCTTTTCTTCCTTAATGCCCTCTTTGATTTCTTCCTGCACATCATTGCTTACAACTTGTTCTTCTGCTTTTTTTGCCATATTAATCATCCTCTTCCAAGCCCTGTAAAAGTGCTCGCGTATTTAATAATTCTTTTTTGCCTGTAGATGCGGACGGTTTCTGCACCTTCCCGCTTTGAACAGGCATCTTTTGCTCACCGCCGCCCTTGGTCCATACTCTGACGCCGGAACCCCGTTGCACCTGCTGCGGCGCATTTTCCCGTGCAGAAGTCGCACTCTGCGCCATGCCGGTCTCTCTGTTAACAGGAATTGTCATATTGCGCTGTCCACCGGCACTTCTTTGTGAAGACATTGCGGCAACCGATTGAATCATCTTACGTGTTTCATTTTGATTTCCGACATCTTGCGCCTTCTTTGCAAGAGCGGACGCCTGCGGCTGCATTTCTTTCTCATACTTCTTCTGAGACATCATTGCACCTGCTTTTAATGCATCATTGCCTGCAGACAAATTATGTTCTTTCTCATTTTCTTTTGCTGCTTTTTTCTCCGCTTTTAACAGACGCTTCGTTTCTGCTTTACTTTTACGTTCTGCACTTTTGCGCTTCATTGCCTCTACCGGTACCAACTTGGACAAATCCAAATGGAATCGTCGCACCGCAATATCCCACACAAACCAAACTGCTGCCATTACCAGAAGAATGGTAGATAAATTCCAACGGCTCTTCACATGCTCCGGCTGGCTTGCAAACACCTCCGAAGCCTCTGTAATAATGTTGCCGCCCACAGAAGCCACATACTCCTCCATCAAAGTATTGTTTGGATAAAAACGATATTCCAAAGAATACTGGTTAATCGCCGCCGTATTGATACTGCTTACCACCTCGTCGCCTTCTTTTTGTTGCACGTTGATGGTATATACTCCTGTAGTTGCCGTATCAATTTCCGCAATATATTCACCGGGTTTCACCGGATCCAATTCTATTTCCGAAGCATTTCCCTCATCATCAAACACCATTGCCGTGACCTTGGTATCTCCGCTGAAATTTTCTGTAGTATAGCGAAGTTCTGAACGGCTTCCGCTCTGTGCCACTTCTACATAGGCACCTTCCATCCCCATATCCTGAGTTACATACTGAATAATATTATGCCACATTAACTGGGTATTTTCCCACCCGGAATAATTTGCTGACCACTCACCGGTCATATCCGAAGTCCAAGCCACGGTTTTACCCAATCCGTACTGCCAATAACACAATACAGGATCGCCATAATGGGACTGTAGCAATTGAATACTTCTTTCCTTGGGTGTAGTAGCCACATAACCTTTCAATGCCGGCAAACCGTCCGCTACCACATCACGGATAATCGCATCATTTGACGTAACAATCGGTGTAAAATCCTCATGAATCAAATACGTATTGGAAGATAAAAAAACCTCCTGCGCAAAAATTCTGGGAATATCCGTTGTAATATCCGTATAAAAATAACGTCCGTTACAACTTTCGGCAATATCTTTTAAAAGGACATCATTACAACCGGTTCCTACCGCCACGGTTGATACGGTAATACCCGCTTCGTTAATGGTCTTTTTTAATTCATCATAATCACCATAGGTATCCTGACCATCCGTCAAAAGAATAATATGCTTAATCTGGGCATCGCATGCACTTACATCCGTAGCCGCTGCAAGAAGTGCGGGATAAATGGACGTACCTCCATCAATACCGATGGAAAATATTTTATTGGAAATTGCACCTTTGTCCGTAGCCAATTCCAAAGGCACAACCCTGTCATAACTGTCATCAAAAGCCATAACACCTACATAATCGGTGTCTCTTACATTTTCCACGGCCGCATTTGCTGCCTCTTTTGCCAAATCCAGATTGGTAATAATACCGTTACCGTCACTCATACTGCCGGACTGGTCAATCACCATTTGAAGAGCCATTACCGGTACTTCATTTTCTCCCTGTAAATCCATTTTTACAGGCAAAACTTCCTCAATGACGGTGTCGCGATAATTTCCCAGAGCATAACTGTTCTGACCGCCCGTTACAATAAAACCGCCGCCGTAATTCTTAATATAAGCCTGGAGATTTTCCATAAAACCGCCACGCAAATCATCCGCATAAACATCTACAAAAACAATAGCGGAATATTCCGTAAAATCCGACATGGTTGCAGGCACGGTAGCAGGTGTTACCACATCATACTTTACACCGATACTGTCAAATATACCGCGAAACTCCGTCGCCTTACCTTCGGCTCCCTCCACTATAAGCAGAGGTAATTCCACTTCAATATTGGTATATGCGGAAAATTCGTTATTGATGGTTACCGTATCTTCTGTTGCCTCTACCGTAACACGATACGTTTTTAACCCCTCATCGGTTTGGGTATCCATAAAAACATAGCGATTAGTGCCTTCCTGCAAAACCACGGTCTGCTGCCCTTTTAAGGTTCTGCCGGAATACAGGCTTACCACAGCCTGGCACGCCACATTACTTTCCACTTCCACATTGATGTTAAAATTCTCACCGATACCCACTTCTTCCGGGATGGACATATCGCTGACATATACTTCACTGGCAATATTTTCTTCCAGTTTTTTTACCTGAAAATCACACCCGGTTGCCACCACCATAGATGCGGTATTCCGAATACTTCCTTCATTTTCATTTCCGTCGGTAATCAAAACAATTCTCTTTGCGGAATCCTCCGGCAATTCTGCCAAAGCGATATTTACAGCCTCTTCCAAATCGGTTGCCTCCGTAGTGACATCCGTCTGGAATTCCGCAAACGATATATCCTGAGAAATAAACTGCTCCACGCGGGCATCACTGCCAAAAGCAATAACACCGATATAATCCCGCTTTCCTTTGTTCTCAATGGCATCATTTACAAACTCTATGACCTCTTCCCTCTGCTCCCGCACACTGTCGGAAACATCCACGAGAAAAATGGTGGTAACATCCCGCCCCACCCATTTCACGGACACCTGCGCAAGCGCAAGAATAAGAGCCGTGGCCAAAACAGCACGTACCACAACCTGCCCGATTCTTGTCTTTTTATTCTGCGCAATCATATAACGCATGGAAAAAATCAGCAGACCGATGACTACCGGAATCAGTAGTAAAAACAACGGTCTTTCGAACGAAATATCCATTCTTACACCTCTGTATCATTTTACGGCAACCATTTTTTAACAATTGCCAAAAACACGTTAATGGTTCTGTTCTTATCTGCGGATATATGCAATCCACTCAATCCCTAACAGACCCAATGCAATCAAAATCACAAGATTACGAAGATTCAGCATTCCGCCTACCGTGGTTTTTACGGTATCTTCATTCCCCTCGGTTACCATAGCGGACGGAGCCTGGGTTATCACGCTCTCCGTAGCAGGGAAATTCACCGCAAAGGCTCTCTCCACTCTTTGGGTTCCCTGATGTTGTTCTACCAGATATACGCCCGGTTCATCCGTACCCGTATAATTCATTCGATAATCAGCCAACTCCTGCTCACTGCCGTCAGGTCGGGTAATTACGGGCAGTTTTACATTCAATTTGCCGTTAATGGTTACGCTGTCTCCCGCATTTACTACCGTTTCTCCCACCAAGCCGGAGGATGTACATTCATTCACGATATTATAAATTAAAATCGGGAACTCCATTTTCAGCGGCAAATCCGAATTGTGAAAATCAAATCCCATTACGCATATGGTCTGATTGTCTTTTTTACCGATAAAACCAACGGTGGTATCGCCAACCCGCAAAAATGTTTCTCCCCACTCAGGCTTATTCAGTGCGTATACACTGCTGACACCAAAAGACAATTTATCCAGATATTCCGTCAGCGTATGTTTCTCCACGGATACCATAACACCGCCCATAGGCGATACGGTTTCATACAATTCATCGCATCTTGTATTCATAAAAATCATATTGCCTTCCGTAGGCAACACTTCCGGTGTCATACCGTCAAATATGTACAAATCATATTCCTGACTCATAAAATCTGCAAAAGAAGAAATATCATTAGACTTGGTAATTTCGATACCGTCTACCAGCAAAAGCGCTTTCTCCAAATAAAGATTAGCCTCTGTCATCAAAAGTACCTTGGTAACCCGCTCTTCTTCCAACACATCATAACAAATATTATCTTCTTTTAACGCATCCGAACAGGAAATCTCCACATTAAGAGCCTTTCCCTCAAACTCAATATTCTCAAAATAAATCACTTCAGATTCCGCCGCTTCTATCGTAACGGTTTTAATCAGAAGAAGTTCCTCGTCCCCGTAGAGATTCACATCGGTTGTAACCGATTCCGCCCCGTGATTAGATACCTTAGCAAGAACGACCAATTTGCCGTTATTCATACCGTGTCCCACATAATCTACACTTGCGTTTTGAACCGGAACATATAAATCCACAATATAACCCTCTACCTGTTCCATAGATACATTCGTATCCGTAAAGCATACGGTTTCTACGCTGTCCCATTGGGTTTGCATGGCTTTTACCATTTCAATTCCCGGGGCACAGTCACCGGCCACAAATGCAGGCTCAATGGCTTTTAATTCATTAACGGCCTGAGTTTTATCATCAGAGTTACTCAACACAAGCATTGCTTTGGAATTACTGGTAATAATAGAGATTCCGGTGCCTGATTTTAATCCTCTGACATAATCTTCAGCCTCTTCTACCGCCTTCTCAAGTCTTGTAACATCCTCTTCATACAGAGTATTCATACTGGCACTGTTATCTATGACAATCACCGCATGATCCGCCCCCGCGCTACCGCTTAAAATATACGGAGAAGCCAAAGCAATGATAAGTACAATCACCGTAATAATCTGCAAAATTAACAGCCAGTTCTTTTTTAATTTTTCCCAAGGTGTGTTGGCCTCAACGTTGCGATACATTTCCTTCCAGAGAAACAGGGATGCAATAGGCATATCCACTGCTTTCTGTTTCAACAGATACATAATGATGATAACCGGTATCAAAAGCAACAGAAAGAAAGGCCATAAATATAAAAATTTCACGTACGATTCTCCTTGTATTTACCTTCTTGGTGAAATTCTGGCAAGTGCGCCAAAAAACAAAGTATCCAGACTGTCATCAGAACTGACCGGAATATAAATAGCGGAATATTTTTTACACAATAATTCCATATTCCTTATAAAATTCCGATAACTGTTTCTGTAAGATTTCAATGCCGTAGCACTCATGGTAAGACGCATATCTCCGGCAGTTTCGCTGTCAATGAGTTTTACGGTACCTTCAAATTCCGGATTTCTTTCTTCCGGCGATAATACGTGGATAAAAACAATATCCTGATTTTTAAACTTCATATAGCGGAATACTTCTTCCATTTCATCACAATATCCGTCAGAAATAAGTACTGACATGCCCCGACGGTCAAATTTTTTATGATGAATAGACGATAATAGGTCGCCCGCTCCTTCGAATTTTACATTCTCCAAATAATCAATCACCTTGGAAAATGCCTGTTTTCCGGTATAACTGTTCGGCGTTTCCAATTTACCTTCCTTCATCAGATTCAAATATAATCTGTCAGAGTTTTCCAGCACAACATAAGACAGGGCAGCTGCCAGTCTTGCTGCACAGACACCTTTATTGGCCTCGCCGAAATCCATGGACTTACTGGTATCCAGAAAAATTTGAAAGATACCTTCCTTTTCTTCCATAAACAGTTTTATATACAGTTTGTCAAAGCGTCCGTATGCATTCCAATCAATTCTTCGAATGTCATCTCCCAACTGGTATTCCCGGAAATCCGAAAATTCCACGGAATTCCCCTTTGCATTGGATTTTCGTCCGCCACTCATACCAGCCGCAAGCCGCATGGCAATGGACATTCGCAATGTATGTAGTTTTGAATAAAATTCACTGTTAAATATTTTATCCATAAAAGATCCTTAGTTCACCTTGATTGCGCTCAAAATTTCTTTAATAATATCATCTGCGGTCACGCCGTCTGCCAACGCCTCAAAACTCAATACCAAACGATGACGAAGAGCAGGGTATGCTACGCTCTTAATATCATCAAATGACACATTAAAACGATTCTCAAGCATGGCCTTGGCACGGGCAGTCTGATAAATTGCCTGAGCCGCTCTGGGGCTGGCACCACAGGAAACATAACGTTTCACAAATTCCGACGCACCCTCAACTTCCGGATGAGTCGCCACAACCACCTTCAACGCATATTCTGCTACGGCATCTGCCATGGGAATATCGCGAATGGCACTTCGCATAGTCACAATATCTTCTCCGGTAAGAACCGGACGTAATTCTACTTTTTTATTTGTTACGGTAATATCCATAATTTGCTTTAACTCTGCAAGACTGGGAAAATCCACTTGGATTTTAAAAATAAAACGGTCCAACTGTGCTTCCGGCAGAGGATAAGTACCTTCGTTCTCAATAGGGTTCTGGGTTGCCAATACCATAAAAGGTTCAGCCAGCGCGTAGGTTTCATTACCTACAGTTACCGTATGTTCCTGCATGGCTTCCAAAAGCGCAGACTGGGTTTTAGGCGTGGCACGGTTAATTTCATCTGCCAATACTAAATTGGCAAATACAGGTCCCTTCTGGAACTGAAATACGTTTCTGCCATCTTCTTTTACGATTAAATTAGTACCGGTAACATCCGCCGGCATTAAATCCGGTGTAAACTGGATTCGCGAAAAATCCATAGAGCATACAGAAGCAATTGCCTTCACAAGTTGGGTCTTACCAAGTCCGGGCACACCTTCCAAAAGCACGTTACCTCCGGAAAGCATCGCCAGTAAAACCTGTCTGATTACCGTTTTTTGTCCGATAATGGCATTTCCGATTTCTGCTTCCGCAGCGTTTAATTTCTGTATCATCATACGCAATTCGTTTTCGTTCTGTATCATAATTTCCTCCGTTTGAAGCGTTCTGTTGTGATGTATTATGCATCAATTATTTTTATATACTTATTCGTTTAATTCCGTAAAATAATCCCGAATCAAATCTTTCATGGAATCCGGAATATTGCTGCTGTCCATACTCGTATAAGCCTGGTTGGTATAATCGCCGATAACCTGGTTGTAATCTACCGACTGCCCATTCCATGTAGCCGTCTGTTCCGAAGGGGTTAAATAAGAATTTCCGCCGGAATTTGCCTGTCCGGTAAGGTTCTCATTGGTTCCCCAGTCTCCATCCGGAATCATAACACGTTCGCCATTGGAATTTCCTTCCATCTCCTGGGCATACTGACTTCCGTCATCCCAACCGGTACCGCCACCACCTTGCCCGGAACCGTTTCCTTGTCCGGAACCTTGCTGGCCTTGTTGGCCTTGCTGGCCTTGCTGACCTTGCTGACCCTGCTGACCCTGTTGGCCCTGCTGACCCTGCTGACCTTGCTGGCCCTGCTGCCCCTGTTGACCTTGCTGACCCTGCTGGCCCTGTTGACCTTGCTGACCCTGCTGGCCTTGCTGGCCCTGCTGCCCCTGTTGACCTTGCTGACCCTGCTGGCCCTGTTGACCTTGCTGACCCTGCTGGCCCTGTTGACCTTGCTGACCTTGCTGGCCCTGTTGACCCTGCTGGCCCTGTTGACCCTGCTGACCTTGCTGGCCCTGTTGACCCTGCTGACCTTGCTGGCCCTGCTGACCTTGCTGGCCCTGTTGACCCTGCTGCGGCTGTCCTACCTGATTTTGTTGGTTTTGCATATATTCCTGCAACTGCTGCTGTGCCTGCGCCGCCGTATCCGGAGAAATCTCTCCATTCTGACCTAACTCCTGCTGCATCTGCTCTGCAATCTCCTGCATATGCTGATTCTCAGCCTCTTGCGCAAGTTCTTCAAATCGGTCTGCTACCGCCTGTTGTTCTTCCGCAGTCATTTCGTTTCCCTGCTGCAAACTCTCAAGACTGTTTGCAATGGCTTCCGCTTCCTTTTTTTGATCCAACGGATCTATAAACTGTTGTTGCAGTTTTGTCTCAAATCGCTCTTCTACCTTCGCCATCTCTTCCTGCGTTGTAGCATTCTGCAATTCCTCTTTGGCTTCCCGAAGCATATTCTCCAAGGCCTCAATCTGCTCATCCGTCAAATCATAGTTTTCCTTGACTTCTTCCGCCATTTCTTCCAACACTTTTTCCTGCTCTTCAATCTGTTGTTTTAATTCATGCTGTTCTTTTGCTTCCTCTTTGGTTTTAGCAGGAATCATAGCAGTTGTTACCACAAAAATCAGTGCTGCGAACAGAAACAAATATACTCTCTTTTTTATCTTAAGCGGAAAACTCTTACGAATGTTGATTCCACGTATTTTATCCAAGGTATCATTCTTCTGCAATTGACTGCAGATATCGTTTCGACCGGATAATTCATATGCAGTGGTTACCCTTTCTTTCAATCCCTTACTGTCAATCTGCAACGCCGTGCTTTTTAAATTCGGATAACGGCGAACCGCAATAACAATGCCGCCGATAATACAAATTATAAAAGTCAGGAACCCGTACAATACCGCAGCATAAAAAGGCACGAACAATGCGATGAGATGAAACACTCCCCACATTGTCATACCAATAAAAAGCGCCCACAGTATGGTAGTCCAAAAGATATTTCTGCACAAACGTCTGCGCACTTTTTTGATAAACTGAAGAATAATATGATCCTGACTCATTTATGAAAGCCTCCGTTTACTTTCCGCTTTTTGACACCCCTTTAAAATTACTTACAAACTTTTTTGGTTTCTTCTTTACCGGTTTGATTAAATGTGCCGACCAGCGAAGCAACAGATAAGATGTGAGCAACTGTACTGCAACACTAATCAACGACCAGCATTTCAAAATAATATTTTTATCTGTCATAGACTGGAATAATTCTCCGCCTAAATCCTGCATACCGTTAAACGCTGATGAACTGTCAAATCCGTAACCAAAAATTTGGGCAGTGCTGTCAAAAATGGTTACCAAAGGATTCCACCAAAGTAAAAACATAAAATAGTCACCGTGAAGTCCTAAATTCAAATTATGTTCATAATCCAGATACTCATCAATCAACTCCATAATCATTACCCCGCCAAAAGACACGGAAAATGACAATGAGAGCATAACACCCAAGAAGATATAAGTTAAAATAACTGCTACAATCGTATTTTTAACCAATGCTGAGAAAAACACGCCAAAACTTGCCAGATACATTGTGGTCGCAATCAATACCACCATCATAAGAAGCATCTGCCCCAGATTGACACCGCCGTAAATATAAACCAATGACATAATGGGCAATCCTGACAAAATCAGCATAATTACCAGCATAATGGATGAAAAATATTTTCCCTTAATAATCTCCCAAGTAGACATCTTGGTCGTCAACAGCACATCCATCGTCTGGCGCTCTTTTTCAATGGACACGCAGCCGGCGGTCAATGCCGGAGTCAAAAAGCAAATCGCCACCGCCTCCAGCCAGATTAATACCATATACATAATAATCAATATTCTGTAAGTAAGTGATGACACACTTCCGTAACTGTACCCACCGGCTCCCAAAGATGTGGATGCCAGAAAAGGCAATGCCACCAAACATAACAACGCATTAAAAATTAGCATAATCACCGCCACTTTGGGCTTTTTCATATCCAGCAGCATATCTTTACGAAGTACTGCATTTTTAATGATTACTTTTTTCATCGTCTGTCACCTGCCTTCCCGGCCGCATTCCGATTTTTACCTACAATCTGCATAAACAAAGTCTCCAGACTGCCTTCCTGTCTGCTGAAGGAATATACCGGAATATCCTCATTTACCATTCTTTTTAAAAGGGCAATTTCATCTTCTTTTCCGCCTTCAAAAACCACAGATAAACGGTTCCCTTGAGCAGTTACCTTATGTACATTGGGAATCTCCTGTAAAAAGGAAAATGTCTGATCCACACTGTCTTCCGAAACCGTAATAAGAACAGGACTTGATAACGCGGCTGCTCTGTGAATTTCATCAATGGTTCCTTTTAATACCATATGACCACGGTCAATAATTCCCACGGTAGTACACATTTCAGCCAATTCCGGTAAAATATGCGAACTGATTACTATGGTTTTGCCCATAGAGGAAAGGTTCTTGAGAATCTCTTTTAACTCAAATCTTGCCTTGGGATCCAAACCACTGGCAGGCTCATCCAAAAATAAGATATCGGGATTATGCACCAGGGCTCTTGCAAGACACATTCGCTGCTTCATACCGCGTGACAAGCCGTTAACGTCCGCATTGGCTTTATCCGATAACTTCACCAACTTTAAAAGGTCCAGACAAAGCTGCTTTGCTTCATCCCCGTATATCCCGTAAGCTGCCGCAAAAAATTCCAGATACTCCAAAGCACTGAAACTGTTATACACACCGAAGAAATCCGGTACGTAACCGATTTTTTCACTCATGGTTTTACGGTTTTGAAGTACATCCTGCCCACCTATGTACACTTCACCGGCCGTTGCCTCCAAAAGGCCCACACAGATACGCATGGTCGTGGTTTTTCCTGCACCATTGGAACCTACAAAACCAAACAATTCACCGGGTTCCACATGCAGATTCATATCATTTAAGGCCAGAAAGCGGCCGTATCTTTTATATAAATGTTTAATTTCTAACATATATTTGTCCTCCGCTTCTTCTTACCAGCCTACAGCAGGATAATTATATTCCACATAAATGATTTCTACCCTGCGCTCTGCATAATTCGTTGCTCCCTGCAGTTCCATTGCAGTATCTTCCGAAGGGATTGCCACAAATATCACATCCGGCGCATCACTTCTGTCCGTATAATCCGATATGGAATTCAGAGCACACATTCTGCATAAATACTCATCATATGCATTAGAAATGGAACCGAATATCAAACCTAAAATATTCATTTCGCTTTCGTCCTGCAGAATAATACTGCCCAGTCCGTCACGATAGAGTGTCATTTCTGTTTCTTTGCGTAATACATTTCCTTTTACGCTCTCGCCGTTTTCCATATCACCGATCACATAAACATTTCCATCTATAATCAAGGCTGCATTTTCTAAATCACATCCGTAAGCATTGGTCACTTTGATAGAACCTACATTAAGGCCGTTCGCCTCAATATGAATATCCCTGTGGTCCGCGGCCACAGCATCCAATTTGAAGTGCACATTTCCCATAGCCTCCTGCGCACCCATAGTAACATCTACGGAATCGTATCCATATTTGTAACCTACCTCATAGGAATCAAAATCAATCTCTTCATCACCATAATAGTAAGAATAATCCAAATTAACATATTCTACACTCTGACTTGGTGAGAATCCTACTTCATAGGACTTATTTCCCGGCACGGTTACCGCCACATAAGAACGTTGTACCGATGCACTGCCGTTAGGCGTAATCATGGTTACTCCGCCCACAACAGGACGATAGATTCTTGTCGAAAAACCAATACAGAAAATCAATATTGATAAGCCTGCCGCTATAACCGGATACAATACCCAGAGGCGCATTGTCTTTTTCTTATGGCGAGACACCAAATAAATTACCAGAATGGCGATAATATATGCAATAATCAGCAACACATAAATCAATACCGGAGGTACTGTGGCAGTAGATGCTCCGCTAAATATTTCTTCTTCATCGTAATCAATCTCAAAAGGATTATAATATCCATTCACATAATCCGAATAATTGATGGCTTCGTTATAACATTTATCTCCGACTAAAGTTTCTACCCAATGAACAAACAGTGTCGAGTTCCCTTCGTAATCACTGAACGGTGTTTTGGTAAAATCTGCACCGCAAAGGAACACATATCCCGCTCCCTGCGGAATGGCATGCGCCAAATCATAGGTTTTTCCGTCTTTACGTTCACCTTCAAATACCAAAGTATCTCCTGCAGTCAGCGAATCACCCGCCATAGCAAGGATATCTGCTTTGACATAAGGCATTTCTTCGATTAGACTATAGTATCCGCCGTTCATACTGCCCATACTTTCCAGATAAACCTTATAAAACATATCATAGCAATACCAGTAAAAACTGTCTTCCCAATATTCATCCCAGGTATCATAACTGTCATCAAAGTAATACTCGTCCTTAAAATCCGCCATAAACTCTTCTTCCAGCCATTCTCTTAAGTCCTCATAATTCTGCTCATAAAAGGATGAATATACACTGTCATCATATGCACTGCCATAGGTTTCCTCATAATGATAACTATATGAAAAATCCGCATAACTTAAACCAAACTTCGTTTCATACTTCTTAAGTTCACCCACTTCTACATCAAAAAATCTGCCGTTCAAAGCCGCCAGTGTCTTATTGGATGTACTTCCGGTACCTACCATAAGAAGGCCTCCGTCACTTATCCAAAGGCCCAGTGCATTTAATTGTTCTTCGCTTAACGCATCCGTACTGAAATCCGAAATTACAATGACATCCAGCATATCAAGCGCATGCCAGTCCGTGGGAAATGTATTGGCTTTCAATTCAAAGATACGGGTAGTTAATTCTCCGTAGCCGGTAAACGTTTTACGATCCATATAGCCCAATGCAGAATAATCATCACTTAAGATACCTACATTTACCATATTGCTGAAATCCGACATGGTGGTGCAATTTTCCAAAGAAGACCAAATCACATCGCCTTTGCTGTTTGCCACCCTGATATTTACCTGACGGGTTACCTGATCGATTCGTCCCACCAATTCCACGGTTTTGGTTCCTCCGGCCTGCAAGGAAATATCTTTTTCATACATTACGTTATTTCCGCCCTGTCCCGGAATAATCATCTGAACGGAACCTTCAAAATCCTTACCGTTATTCGTAATTTCCACATAAAAAGGCGCATATGAACCAATTTTAACACTGTTTCCGTAACCGTACTCCAACTCCACATCAAAACGGGTCTTGTCCGCCTGACTTTCCGTACATGCCAAAAGCCCTGACATACAAATGCCAAGGACTAATACCATGAAAAGTTTTTGCATAAAACCTTTTTTCATTCCAATTCCTCTTTTCACTTTTATGATTACCGGCCAACGGACGGTGCACAAAAATACACATTCATTATACTATTGTTTACTTTGGCTTTCTATCACGATATTGCTCTACTGCATTAAAATACCCCTCATTTTTCCGCCTAAATTAAACGGATATTGCTCTTTTAGCCATTTCACTGCAATTTTGCAACCAACCAACTGCCGTCACCTACCTCTATGATATCAAACTTGTAGGTTTTTCCTCCCTCCGGAGTTGCATTGGTGTCATCATAATAATAACGGACCTCCAGTCTGCCGTTTTGGAAACATTCATAGCCTTCGAAAGTTTCATAGGCTTCTTCCGGAATTTCCAGCCACAGTGTGCAATATGCATTTTCATCGGAAGAAACCATACATCCCGTCACTGTCGCTTTCATTCCCATTGCCAGTACGGTCCGATTGTCATTCATAAGCGGAACATCGCCTAAACTTCCGCTTCCCTGGGCATTTTCATCTTTATCCTCCGGTATACTTTCAACCACCGTTTCTTCTTCCGGAAATCCTTCTGCCGTAACATTCTCATCAGAAACAGGAGCCTCTGCGGTTGCATCCATATTGACATAAATATCTTCTGCATTCTCAGCCATATTTTCTTTGACGGCACCTTCATTATCCGCCTGCACTTCTTCCATAGCCGTTTCCTCAACAGTCTCCTGGTACATCATCTCCGGCGCCGCCGCTGATTCGGTTGCTGCCATGTCGGAACTGCCTTTACTTCCCAAAAGCCCCAAAATTCCGAGACCGGCTACTGTAGGTAGCAATATCACTACAAAAAGAGCAGCAGCAGCCAAGGAGGCCCATTTCATCCATGCATATTTATTCTTTTTCTTTGATTTATGATTAAAATTTGTGGTTACTTCTTTTACTACAACCTTTTCTTTTACTGCTTCGGCATTTACACTTTTCTCCGGAAGCGCGCTTTCGATGCGGTTCCACAAATCAGGAATATTCATTTGTACTTCTGCTTTATATGTGTCTTCGAAGTTTCTACTCATAACCGCACCTCCTTAGTTTTTTGATTGCATTCTGATACCGCCATGTAACGGTACCCATCGGAATATGTAACGCTTCGGATATTTCCCGGAAAGACATCTCGCCAAGCACTTTCATGTCAACAACCTGCCGCTCGGCTTCACTCAATGTTGCAAGGGCTTCCTGCACCGATAACTCCCCTACTACTTCCTGTTCCGGCGTTTCTTCCCGGCTGGTTTCATCCGCAAATTCTTCCGTTGGAATTTCCCTTTTATTTTTTCTGATAAAATCCAACGCCATATTTCTTGCAACAGTTGCAAGCCAAGCCTTATGCGTTCCGTTATTTTGATAAACATCCGCTATGGTCCATAGTTTGATAAAAAATTCCGACGTGACATCTTCCGCATTTTCCCGGTTTCCAACCAGGCCCAGTACAATCGTGTAAATGTAACTGATATATGCTTCGTAGATTTCCTTCAGTCCATCCTTATCGCCACGCTGAATTTTGGCAATACTTGCCTCGAATTGCGCTTGGGTCATCTTTCCCCTTTCCGAACCGTCTGCTGAATAAGATACGATTCTGTTCTTTGGTTTTTATGGTTAAAATTTATTTTTTAATAATATTTGTCCAAATAAAAATATCCGGATTATAATTCGCTCTAAATTTCGCCTTCAAAGACCGTTACCGCAGGTCCCGTCATATAAACACGATTATTCTCCTCATTCCACTCAATTTCCAACTCTCCGCCCAACAGAGATACGGTTACGTTACGGTCTGTCAATCCGTTTAAAACCCCTGCCACCACACAGGCACAACTTCCGGTACCGCAGGCGAAGGTCTCTCCCGAGCCGCGTTCCCATACACGCATTTTAATATGATTACGATCTATTACCTGCACAAATTCAATATTGGCTCTCTCCGGAAAACAAGGATGTATTTCCAACGCCTTTCCGTCCACCCAGACCATATCATCCGTAATCTCATCCACGAAAATCACCGCATGAGGATTTCCCATAGATATGCAGGTCATCTCATATTTGTTACCATTTATCTCAATCGGCATTCGAATCGCCTGCTCTCCGCCACATTTTACGGGCACTTTCTCCGCCTTCAGTTCCGGTTCGTCCATATCCACTTTTACCTTACTGACCTTATTGTCTTCCCCAACAGTCAAGGTCAGATATTTTACCGCGCCAAAACTCTCCACGGTAATTTCCGTTTGCTGCGTTAAGCCTTTATCATAAACAAATTTACCTACGCAGCGAATTCCGTTTCCGCACATTTGAGAACGCGAACCGTCTGCATTATACATTTCCATTTCAAAATCCGCTTTTTCACCTTTATTGATAAAAATCACACCATCGCCGCCGATACCAAAATGTCTGTCGCTAAAAAACGGCACCGCCTGCGCCTTGTCCTTCACCGTTTCTTCTATTCCGTTAATATATACATAATCATTGCCGCATCCCTGCATATTCGTAAATTTCATTTTTATTTTCCTCACTTTGTTCTTTCAATTTATATAGCCAAAAACATACCATTTTAATTATATTCCATTCCCATTAAAACTACAAGAAAAAACGTCTGCAACCAAATTTCCGCTATCGCCTATTTTAGAAGGACTCTTCATTTAAATCATTCATAAACTTCTTCTTTCGCGAATACACTTAAAACATAAGAAAAGGAAATGGTGATGCATATGAATAATAAAACCAAAATTGTTGTACTTCGTATGAAAGAAATTATATATAGCGCTATTTTTGCACTACTGGGCATTCTATTTATTGTTCTTCTGATTATTATGTTTGTTCCGGATAAAAACGAAGAGGAAGCACCGGAATTACCTGCTCCCACGGTGTCCGAGGCCAAATTTATTCCCGGCGTCTACTCTACCACCGTTCATCTTGGCAATCAGACAGTAGATATCGAAGTTATGGTGGATGCCGATACCATTACCTCTATTGAACTGGTAAATTTAAGCGAAGATGTGGAAACTATGTTCCCACTCATCAAACCGTCTTTTGATGATTTGACCGCTCAGATTATCCGTACCCAGTCATTGGATGACGTAACCTACCCTTCTGATGCCAAATATACTTCCATGGTAATTTTGGAAGCCATCGGGGTATCCCTCGACAAAGCCAAAACAGCAAAAATACCTACAGAACCCGAAGAATAAATACATACTACCTGTTTCGAACCTATTTCTTTACTGCCATAATCAAAAATACCCTTCTCACCAAACTCCCGGTGAAAAGGGTATTTTTGATTTTAAATCTATTATGCTCTTGCCCGCAGGATAAGTTTTTTCATATCATCCACACTAAACACATATGCAGTATTACAGAAATGACACTTCATTTCAATATCTTCGCCTTCATCAATCATCTCCTGTAATTCTTTTTTACCGATACTGATTAGCGCTTTTTCCACACGGTCCTTATCGCAATTGCAATAAAATTCGGTGTCAATGGTATCCATAATAACAGGATCCAGACCTTTGCAAAGAAGTTCCACCAAATTCTCCGGCGTATTTCCTTGAGACAAAAGTGTGGTCACGCTGGTAATCTCTTTTAAATTCTCTTCTAATTGTGCAATTACGGACTCCTCGGCAAAAGGCATCAACTGAATAATGAAACCACCGGCCTGTGCTACAGTGTTATCTTTGTTCATTAAGACACCCAGCCCCACGGATGAGGGTACCTGCTCCGAATTCGCAAAATAATAAGTTAAATCCTCTGCGATTTCACTTGTCTGTAATACTGTCTGTCCTACATAGGGTTCTTTTAACCCCATATCCTTAATGACATCCAAAAATCCTACACCTACTGCACCGGCCACATCCAGTTTGCCGGCTTTGTTTGCGGGAAGAATTACGTTCGGATTGCCTACATATCCTTTTACTCTTGCCTTGGCATCTGCTGTTACGGTAATGCCCTGAATCGGACCACCGGCATTAATACGTAATGTCAAAAGATCTTTCTCTCCTTTTAACATACTTCCCATTATGGCTCCTGCAGTCATCAGTCGTCCCAATGCCGCTGTTGCAACAGGGCTTGTTTCATGACGACGTCTCGCTTCTTCTACCATATCTTTTGTATACGCCGCAAACACACGAATCTGTGCATTGCCTGCGGTTGCTCTTACAATATAATCACCCATATTTCAAACGGCAGTTTATCCGCCATTCTCCTTTCTGTTCTTAACGCGAAATCTTCTATTTGCTTTTTCCATACTCTCTTGCAATAATATAAATACGCTCACTTATCTCAGTCGGTGTTTTATGTGTATCCGCATCCACAGCCTTAACAAACTCCATTCCCGCCGCTTTGATAAATGCTTTCATCTCTTCCAGTGTATAGCCTCTTTGATAATGTGTTTCCGTAAATTTGCGGAACAATTCTTCCTTACCTTCTTTGACAAAAATAGTCAAATCATATTCATTAATACACGCTTCTTCATGATAAAAATTATCCCAGATAAAACTGCAATCATCACGATTTTCGGCAATCGTCGTATCGCCAATTACCTGCTCATACTTATAAACCGTATTAAAATCAAAAATAAAAATGCCACCGGGATACAAGTAATTATTCACCAGACGGAACGTCTCAATCACATCCTCTTCTTCCAATAAATAATTTACCGAATCGCAGGCACTGACAACCGTACCTACCGTACTGTATAAATCCAATTCCCGCATATCCTGACACAAATACAGAATTTCACTGCCGGACTTTTCTTTTTTATCCAATGCAATATTCAGCATTTCCTGTGAAAAATCCACACCGATTACATCATAACCCTTACGATAAAAAAGTTCTGTCAGCGTTCCGGTTCCGCATCCCAAATCCAGCACAAGATTTTTTTCAGAATCCAAAATATCTTCTTCCGATTCTGTTAATTCTTTACTCTCTTCCTGTACGTTTTCGTTTTTTTGATTCGTAACACAATCCTTACGAAGCGGCTTGGAAATACCATATTCTTCTATTAACTTATGGATAAATTCCGCCCACTCTTCATAAGGAGTTTCATCCATAAATGTATCATACACACTTGCAAAATCTGTATATGCTTCCACTGCACACCTCTTTTATCCTATGCGAACCATCCCATAATAACATCCAACAATCCGTATGAAAGAATGGACATAATAATAGTAGCTATGATGATACCCACCAACTCTGCCAATACTGCCTTTTTGATATCTACATCAAACAACGCCGCAATCAAAGAACCTGTCCATGCACCGGTACCGGGCAAAGGAATACCTACAAACAACGCAAGTCCCCAAAACTCACCCTTCTTCAAAGCATCGCTCTTTTTCATTGCTTTCTTTTCAAGCCAGTTTGCAATTACGCGCAAACCTTTAATCTTCTGCATCCATTTTAAAATCTTTTTTATAAACAAAAGAATAAACGGAATAGGCACGATATTTCCCACAATACAAAACGGAATGGCTTTGACTATGGGAATATTTAAAATCGAAGCCGCAATCAATCCTCCACGCAACTCCAGGATAGGAATCATGGAAATAATGAAAACAACCCACTCCGGTGATATATACTGCCCTAATGTCTGGGCAAACCATTCTGCTACTGCTGTCATTGAAACTCTCCTTTAATCTGCATTATCATATCTCTTATATCTATAAAGTATTATGAATTTATCGGTTTAAATATGCACTCAGTTCACGAACCAATACCTGCATTTCCTCGTCGGTACCGATGGTAATGCGAAGATACTCATTAATGCGGGGCGCTTTAAAATATCTCACATATACCCCTTTCGTCTTAAGCATTTCAAACAATTCCTCCGCAGGCACGCTTGCATGCTTTGCAAATATAAAATTGGTTTTACTGTCTGTCATGGTAAAGCCGATTTTAGTCAACTCGTCCATCGTCCATGCTCTGGTGGCACAGATTTTATCCACACATTCCCTAAAATATGCCTCGTCCTTTAATGACAGAGATGCATACTCCAATGTCGGACGGTTAATGGTATAAGAGTTAATGGAAAACTTTACATCATTTAAGTATTGAATCAATTTCTTGCTTCCCATACCCACGCCCACACGCAAACCTGCCAAAGAACGCGACTTGGAAAACGTGTGTACCACTAAAACATTGTCGTACTTTTCAATCAGCGGCAAACAGGTTTCACCACCGAAATCCACATATGCTTCGTCTACAATCACAACCGAATCCGGATTCGCACGCACGATATCTTCCACCCATTCTCTGCTGCGGGCAATACCGGTAGGTGCATTGGGATTGGTAATAACGATGCCGCCGTTTTCCACACCGATATAGTCTTCTTTTACGATATTGAAATTCTCATCAAGAGGCTTTTTCTCATAGGGAATATTATAAAGTTGCGCCCATACCTCATAAAAAGAATATGTAATGTCCGGAAACAATACAGGCTTCTCCGAATTAAAGAAGGTCAAAAAAGCAGTGGCGAGGACATCATCCGATCCCACACCCACAAATACCCTGTCTTCCGGCAATTGATAGTACTCCGCTAAATCTTTTACAAGGTTTTCCACCGTAGGGCTGGGATATAAACGCAATTCCTGCGAACGTCCCACATAGCCTTCCATCGCCGCTGTCACTCCCGGAGCAGGGGGATAGGGATTCTCATTGGTATTTAACTTAATAATATTTGTGGCCTTAGGCTGCTCTCCGGGCACATAAGGAACCACTTTACGTACATTACTTTCCCAGTTCATAATCCTCCATGCGGATTCTTTTTTTTCAGTCAATTTAGGTCTCGACATTCCAATCCGCTCATTCAATGCAATAGTATACTCAATTTTGCAAATCTTTACAAGCAAAGGATGGAAAATAGGAGCAAAATATTAGTTAAGATACCATAAAACTCCCTGTGGCCTGCAGGGAGTTTTGATTTTAAACATATTCAATTTTTAGCATTTTGCCTGCCTTATTCTTCAGCAGACTTCTTATCGACACTTCCTTTGTTACGGTTATCGGTAAGCGCCATGACTTTTACCCTTGCGAGAGCCTTATTTACCGGCGGTATACAAATAATCACAGTGGTAATAATTCCTTCTGCCAACAAATAGGAACCGTTGTATACCGCAGAGTATACCGGTATAGACATATTGTAATCCGCTGCTGCGGAACCAAAGAAAATCATTCCGGAGAGAAAAGCGAATACAAAACGTCCTGCCACCGCTACCCAGTAGCCCGTCAGAAGTCCATGCTTCCGATTGCTAAAAATACCGGAAAGTCCCAGTGCTCCAAAAGCAAAAATGTAGTCCACCAACATTTGCATCGGATGTATAATATAAGGCTCCAGAATCAACTGAAGAAATCCGTATGCAATGGCGGTCATCAAGCCGGCTTTCAACCCAAACCAATAGCCGATTAAAACAACAAAAAGCATACTGAGTAACGTTACGGAACCACCCATTGGCAACTCAAACAACTTAATCATGGAAGTTACCACTGCAAGAGCCATCGCCATTGCTGAAAATGCCAATTGCTTACTGCTTAATTTGACATTTTTTTTGCCGTTGCAAAAACATGCCGCCAACAGAATTGCCAGCATTACGACAATCAACACGGCATAGCCTGCAGTTGTGGGAAGGTAGGATGTTACTCCGTCATACTCCTCTGCTGTAAAAAAGAATGACATAAAAAAACCTCCTTTGCATACGCAGGAGGTTACTCTCGAATCAAATATACAAATCCGGATTCGAACGAATTCGTATATTACTGCTTCCTTCCGCCGGTATTATCCGGTTCAAGTAATGAGGGTTAGGGCCAAGGCCCCGTCTCAGCAAATTAGCACCCCTAGCGTATATCTGATATTTAATTACGGTTACATATTAGTATTTTAAGTGTATTTTGTCAATATAGAATAATGATGAAATATCCTATTTCCATAATAAAATTTCTCTTCGTAAATGCATCGCTTTTATTTTATAAAATTATTCCTCACACGGACATTGCCTTCCTGTAACATCCATACGATAATTTTCTTTATAAATCAAATCAGACATTTTTACGAAAGTATAACCTTGTTCTTTTAACGTAATAATCATTTCTTCCAACGCATCCGCGGTATATTTGGCACCGTTATGACAGAGTATGATGGAACCGCATCCTAAGTTCTCATGACAGGTAACGGTTTTGATAATGGACTCCGCACCGTAATCCTTCCAGTCAAGGCTGTCAACGTCCCATTGTATGGCATAATAATTACAATTCTCCACACCGGTTATTACATCATTGTCATAATCTCCGTAAGGCGGTCTAAATACGCACATATCATACCCTGTAATTTCTTTTACCCGGTTATGCACCAACATGATTTCGTCCTCTATTTCTCCTATGGACAATTCCGACATATTAAGGTGATTCTCGCTGTGATTTCCAAGCTCATGCCCCGCTGCATATATTTTTTTCACATCTTCGGGATAAGACGATACCCAGCCGCCGGTCATAAAAAAGGTCACTTTTACATCCTGTCGTTCTAAAATATCCAGGATTTCATTCGTATCTTCATTCCCCCAGGCAGCATCAAAAGACAAGGCAATTACCTTCTCATCTGTTTCCACACAATAGATGGGCAATTTACGGTCTCCGTACATATTACTTACTTCCGCCGCTTTCGGCAGAAAACAATTTATACAAATACAGATTGCCGACACAACAAAAGCGACCCCGATACCCGTTATCAACGCCGCTTTTGTTTTGTTTTTTATTCTGCTTTCAAGTCGTTTCCAAATTGTATTCACGCATAACCTCATATTATTTCTTTTATAAAATATATGCTTAATCGTTTTTTATATGAATACAATTCTCTAAATCTAATATACGGTTACACCGGTTGCATTACTGTACAAATAAATCTGCTCCTCATCATTCCACGAAAATGTTACCTGCGCACTGTTCTCCTCCATGATACCGATGTACTTTGCACCATATACGTAGAACATCTCTCCGGGCTCCAACTGTACGCCCGGCAGCGTAGCTCCCGCTAAAGAATCTTCGCTGTCTGCCAGTGCATAATTTTGAAGATCCAACGCCACTGTTCCGTTGTTTTGTAACACAACATAATCCTGGGAATCGTTTATACTATATTCCGCAACTGTCAGGCTTTGAACTTCCGTCCGTGATATTACCGGAGTGATGGTTAACTCCCCTTGTGCCTGTTGCAATATATCTTGATTAAGGATAAAACTTTCGCCCGGTACAAACACGGAATTGACTGTATAGCCGTCCACTGTCATTCCTACCGGAAGGTCACAACGAATCTCTGCCGACACTTTATCCAGCCATATGCCATCAAAACCTTCGCCTGCGTCCATTCCGTTTATAAGAAACGAACCTTCTTCCTGCATTGACAAATGAAATACTATGACATCACCGCAAGGCCACGCCGAACGCAATTCATCCACAACATAGGACGGCTTATCTTCCGCATAATCCAATATCTCTGCCCATTCGGCTTCTGTTTTGGCCATGTCGCCCTGTCCGACACCCCAATCCTGCCAAATGGAATCCTTCAAAATATCAGTATTTGTAATCATATGATTCAATTCACCATGGCGCTTTATATTCAATTGGTACATTGCTTCGGATACATTGTCCCTGGTAAATACCACATTAACAAAATACATAATTTTAGAAGCAAACAAATCCCTGAAATCCTGTCGCTGCGACAAAGCCCTAAACAATGCCGTATGCTCATTGGTTGTCATGAAATCTTCAAATCTTCGCTCATGAATTTCTTGTCCGAAGAAATCCAAAAACAATAATCCAAAACTGTAATCGGTATCATATAAAAGATATCTGTATCTTCCGTCAAAAACAGTACCTTCCTGATATTCTTCTCCTTCCGCACACAGGTATCGATAGGCCTTCAGGTTTGCCTGGGGCCACTCCAAATTTCCGGTGTAATATTCCAGCGCAAAATAATGAGCAAAGTTATCTACATCAATGGTATCACAAACCCGTTTCCAATTTGCCTCATCGTTCAAATCCGCCGTTTCAACCCAATCCATAAAAGCATTGTATTCGGAAATACATTCTTTCTGCGCATCGGTCTGGTCCGGCTCAATATATAACTGATCAAGGGAACCTTCACCTACAATCATTTCACCTGCGTAATCACCGTATTTCTCCTCAAAATATCTGTCATCAAAGGTATTGACCAACCAATACACTCCCATGTATTCTCCGTTAACATATACCGTAGCACTTTCTGCTGCCAAAACATCAGGAAAGCCTGATTGCATTGCCAATGCACCAACCAATTCCGTACGAATATAACCCTGGTCATTATCCTGTCCGGAATTATGGAAGGAAATACGTTGCCAGTCCGCAATAGGCGCGTTTCCGTACTCTGTTCGCAATTCATTTATAAACGGATACGAAAATTCATTGAAATCATCATACTCATAACGCGCATATAACCGAAATGATTTTTGATTATGTTCTCTGGTGGTATTACCGTATATTTTAACGCCGCATTCCTGCTCAATAATCTGTGTTCCGTCTTTTAGAAAAATCCCTGCGTGTACCGGTACTTCCGTATCAGACCAATAATTTGCCGGAACATAAACTTCCAGTACATTCGTATCCGGATGTTCTTCCATATACTCATAATACTGACTTCCCCGTACGAAGATTCCTTTTTCATCACCAAATAATAATTCTTCTTCGCCGGTAAGTGACAATATATATGTGGTCGAAAAACGTTCCGCCCCCAGAGGATCTAAAATATAATCCCTGGTATAAATCTCAGATGACGTACCATCCTCATACTGACAGCAGATTTGAAAGGAGTACGTTTCGGTTTCATTGATACATTCCAATTCTATAGGTCCCTCATATTCATAGGTCCCCTCTGCTCCCGCTTGGGGTTTGCGTCCGTCTGTGGTATATAAAATTTTAGCCTTTTTAAACGAAAAAATCTTCAAATCAAAAGAGCCACTGTATATACCACTCTCATGTGAAATATACAGCGTCTCCTCATTTGTTGAAAAGATATAGATTACAACGCCGATGATACTACATAATAACAACAGCAGAATTGCCGGAATTGCTTTTTTTAATCCATTCGCTCTCATACAAGTTCCTCTCCGACACCTTCACCTCTGCAAGTTTAGGCTACAATATCCCCTTCATAACTTAAAAGGGACAAATTCGTTACTTTTTCAATCTTTGACACAGCATCCGTAATTTTTTTGGTATCTTTGGAACGCAATTCAAAAATAATACGTGTGGCTGTTTTTGAAATATTTCTTGATTTGACTTTATAGTAAGAACAATTCTGTGACAGAACTTCCACTATAATATCCTCAATACCTGCATCTTCTCCGTTCACTACCAATACATAAGGAGCTTTGGCAGAAGGAAGTTGTGCTAAAACAAACACAACCAATGTCAAAATAATTGTTACAACTAAGTTAAGAATATACTGATTTGCGCCACACATAATACCGCTGGCAACCGCCCAGAACATAAAAAACAAATCCATCGGATCTTTTACTGCGGTTCTGTATCTGACAATTGACAATGCACCGACCATACCGAGAGAAAGAACGATATTGGATTGAATTGTTAAAATCACTGCTGCCGTAACAATAGTCATACCTACAATTGCAAGATTCATATGCATATTGTACATGGATTTTCTGACAAAGAACCGGTATACAACATATAAATACAGTGCCATAATCACGGAGAATAACAAGGCAATCAAGATTTCTTTTAATCCGAGATTTCCTGCCTGAAATTGCTCCATAAATGATGATTTGATAATATCCTGAAACGTCATACTACAATAATTCCTCTCTTCTTATTTTTTCGGATAAATAATATTTCGAAAATGTAGTCTGCTGCAATTTCCCCAGGTTCAAGGAACGATGTATATAATCCGGCAGCAGTTCCGTGTATTTTACTTCCATTAATTCTTTTCCCACAGGCATAATCGGTTGCAAGAATAAATTTTGTTCAAAAAGGCCACCTAAATCCGGTGAAAAACTAATTTCTTTATCAAATGTAATACGAATATCTTCTAACTCCGATACATAGGCTTCCCGAACATAATCTACAATAACTCTGGGTCTTAAATATTCCGTCTGATATTTCAGCAAAAAATAATTAACCAAGTTATTCTGCTCTGCACTTGATACACTCTGTATATCGTCTGCTAAAATCGCTTCTACCAGTGCTTTGTCTATTACTGCACGGTCCTTTGAAATCTTGCCGCCTACTTTTATTTTGCGCTCTAATACAATGACATCCGCGTTACAATTATAGATTCTGATTCGGAATTTTTCTCGCGGTTCAATACCAATTTCATTATCATAAAACGAGGCACTGCTATAATTATCAAAATATAGACTTCGAATGTTATATTCTCCGGCATCCTTTGCATATTTATCCAAATTACACAAGCCGATAATACGGTTTCGAAGCAACTCTATTTCTGCCACATTTACGATATATTTATTTTCATATCTGAATTTTCGTTTTTTATTTTCTGTCATAAAACTTATATATGAATTCTTTCCTTAAAACCTAAATTACAAAATCGTTTTTAGTATACATCAATTATTTTTTCTTTGCAACAATCACAAAATTCATCTGATTTTGATTCGTGGTTGACTTTTTTCGATTGCGGAAATATACTTAAATTATCACTTTAAGGAGGTAAGGAAAATGGACGCGGACCCCTATCACGCAAACACTTATTTGAATAACTATGAAATGCTGATGGGCTAACCTCTTTTTTTTGTGCCCATACGGCATAGAAAGAAGGTTAGAATGGTACACTACTATTTTACTGAAGGTCGGAGTCTCCGTACTCTTGACGCACCTACCGAAGGATGCTGGATTTCTATGATCCGCCCTTCCGAAAGTGAAATTCTGGACATTTCACACAAATTCTCTATTGATGCAGATGACTTAAAGTCTGCATTGGATACCGACGAACGTTCACGACTTGCTTACGAAGACTATTACACAATGGTTTTGGTTAATATACCTACCATCGAAGAAGATACAGAAAAGGAATTGTATGACACTATTCCTTTGTCTATTTTTATTGCAAAAAAAACAATTATAACCGTGTGCATGGAAGAAAGTCCCATATTACGTACTTTCGTCGATGGCAGAGTTCGTGATTTTAATACAGCAATGAAATCACGTTTTATGATGCAACTTTTGTATCGTACAGCTTCTCTTTATCTGCAGTATCTGCGTAACATTGAAAGACAAAGCGAAGTACTGGAAAATGACTTGCATAAATCTACGCAAAACAGTGCCTTGTTTGAACTTCTTAAGTTGGAAAAGAGTTTGGTTTACTTCACCACTTCGCTACGTTCCAACGAAGTTGTTATGGAAAAATTATTCCGCAACGAACGTTTCAAAAAATATCCGGAAGATGAAGAATTACTGGAAGATGTTATTATTGAAAATAAACAGGCAATTGAGATGGCTAATATCTACAGCGGCATCTTGAACGGTATGACCAATGCCTTTGCTTCGGTAATTTCCAATAACTTAAATACCGTTATGAAAACGTTGGCAATCGTGACAATTGTATTATCCATTCCTACCATGATTTTTAGCGCTTATGGTATGAACGTGGCTTCCGCAGGGATGCCTTTTGCGGACAGTCCGTTTGGATTTATCATCATTGTAGCAACTTCCTTGGTATTAGGTATGCTGGTAACTATTTTCTTTATGAAAAATAAACTTTTCAAATAATTTCTATACCGTAAGGCGAAAGTGTCCGAGTACTTTCGCCTTACTTTTTTATTATGCCTGCATATGGAATTTTATTTCTTTTTCAATATATTTTTCGATTATAACAGATGCCACCACAATTCTTAATAACTGATTTTCCTTCATTTTCACAAACCATGTCGGTAATTTGATTTTGATCATTCTCTCTGATGCCTTATCAATCATTTCTCTTCCGATATGGATTGTATATATCTTTCTGCTATATCGTAATCCGGTTCTTCCCAAATACCTCTCCCGGCCTTTTTGATTCACTTCATAAATTCTGCACATTGCAAAAAGCATATACAACATAAAGAGTAACAGAATGCTGCCCAAGGTTGTTGCTCCTATAACAGCAAACCATAAAAATCCGTTTGTATCCTCCTTTTCATTTTCTATCGTTTCCATTTCCAATGGCTCATCTTCTTGCCAAAAAGGCTTCAGTTCCACTACGTTTTCTTCTTTCTCAACTTCCTGAACCAAAATGTCTTCTACTTCCGTGTCACCATCATTTACTTCAATCTCATCAAACTCCGATGTCACAATATTTTCCTTTTTATCATCTGTTCCGCGGTTACTGTCCTTATCCTGAGGATGTTTTCCGTTATTCTCCGGTTCTTTTGGTTCGTTACTTTCCGAGGTATCCGTTCTCTCTTCCTTCACGACTTTTATATCTAGCTGTGCTATATTTCCGGCTTCATCTCTTACCATAACAGTAATTAGTCCCGATTCAGATGTTTTTTGCGTATTATCCTTTGTCCAAGTTTTACCTTTGTCCCAGGAATATGCCTCTTTTGCCAAGTTTCTGTCTTCTTTATTATCTCCGATATCTTTGGCCTTTACCGTAATCGTGCAATCTCCTTCATACCACGGATTCGGACTCGTCACAACTGATTCTATAATCGGTGCAGTTCTGTCGATATTATTAATTTCTATTGTTTTTGTCACGGTATTTCCGGCATCATCTTTGACAATCACTTTATAAATTCCGTTTTCCGAAACTTCGTATTCTTTATCATCACCAAATTCTTCATCATTCCAACGAATGTATTCTCCCGGCAACTTTTCATTATCTTCCACATCAATTGATAATATGATTGTTTTGTTGGTCACAACATCTTTATCCGTCTTAATTTCACTGACGCTGGGAGCAGTCTTATCAATATTGCTTATCTGAATACTCTTGGTTACAACATTACCGGCCTGGTCTTTGATGCTTACCTTGTAAGTTCCGTTTGCCGTCACCTCACATCTATTGCTGCTTCCGTAACTACCGCCATTCCAACTTGCGTAATTGGTTGGAAGTCCCATATTATCTTTGGCCTCCACGCTAAGTACTACCTTACCGTTGGTTGGTGTTGTCTTGTCTGCTTTAATCTCACTTACGGTAGGTGCCGTTTTATCAATATTACTTACCTTGATAC
>JAZNLG010000268.1:0-10391 GCA_045578965.1 Lachnospiraceae bacterium
CGGCATTCTGTATTGCCTGCAACTGGCATCTGCGGAAGGCCATACTTATCTGCCAAAGGAAGAATTGCTTGCCCGTTCGGCAGAGATTCTGGAGGTGGAGCAGAGCAATTTGGAGATGGCATTGTCTAACCTGCTTTTTGACAGGAAGATTGTTATCAAGACTTCGGAAGAAGATACGAAGGTCTTTTTGAGTTATTTTTATTATGCGGAATTAACCTGTGCCAAGGAAATGAAGCGAATACAGGATGCGTACGGAGAATATACCTTGTCAGAAGAGAAAAAGCAGGACGTTTTGGATCTTATGGAGGATATTCTCAAGGAAGGGCAGGCTGAACTGGATGAACTGCAGAGGGAAGCGGTTTTGGAAGCAGTCCGGAATGGTGTTTTTATCCTGACCGGAGGTCCCGGTACCGGTAAAACCACCACCATGCGAACCATTATTGAGTACTATGTGCGCACAAGACATAACGTGGTTTTGGCTGCACCTACCGGACGTGCGGCGAAACGTTTGGAAGAGACTACAGGTTATATGGCCAAAACCATACACAGACTTCTTGAGGTCACCGGCGTTCATAGCGGAGACGGCGAGGAGCGGGCGGAATTCGGGCGGAATGAATACAATCCGCTGGAAGCAGACGTTATTATTATTGATGAGATGTCTATGGTAGATATATCCCTTTTTTATGCTTTGGTCAAAGCCGTTGCTACCGGAACGCGACTGATTATGGCGGGAGACGCAGACCAGCTTCCTTCGGTAGGACCGGGGAATGTGCTGAAAGATTTATTAAACAGCAAGGCTTATCCTACCGTAAAGTTGGAGAAGATTTACCGCCAAAGTCTGGAAAGTGACATTGTCATCAATGCCCACAAAATCAATCGCGGAGAAGAAGTAGTGCTTGGCAATGAAAGTCGTGAATTCTGCTGCGTGGAACGAACGGAAGTTGCAACGATTCAGAAAGATATTGTGGATTTAAACCGTGAGAAACTTCCAAGATTTCTTGGTGTAAAACCCTATGAAATTCAGGTTTTAACACCTATGCGAAAGGGAAATCTGGGCGTGGAGAATTTGAATGTTGTTTTGCAGCAACAGCTAAATCCGCCGGCAATGAATAAAAAAGAAACCCGCCGCGGAGAGATTATTTTTCGCGTAGGCGATAAGGTGATGCAGATTAAAAATAATTACGAAGCCTCCTGGGTTATCCGGGGATATAACGAGATCAAAGTGGATGAAGGCAAAGGCGTTTTTAACGGTGACGTAGGCGTTGTAAAATCAATTGATGAATACAATAAGTCTTTGACGGTTCTGTTCGAAGACAGGCGTCAAGTGGAGTATCCTTTTACACAGTTGGAAGAACTGGAACTTGCCTATGCCATTACCATTCACAAATCCCAGGGCGGTGAGTACCCGGCCGTGATTATTCCGTTGTTGGACGGTCCGCGAATGCTTTTTAACCGTAATCTTTTGTATACTGCGGTAACCAGGGCGTCCAAAAGTGTTGTCATTCTTGGCAGCAAGGAAACGGTGCGCCAGATGATTGCCAGAGGGGACGAACAGAAACGATATACGGATTTCAGAAACAGAATAGAAGAGGTGAATCATTATTAATTTAGGGAAGAACGACATCACCAAAGAGAAAACAGAAAGAATGCGTTCAACCAAAGAAGAAATATTAAAAATACGTTCAACCAAAGAAGTTTTATACAATAGTAAAAGAATCAAAGGGCAGATAAAAGAAGGAATCAAAGATTTGTTCTTTCCGAGGCATTGTCCGGTCTGCGATGTCGTGTTGGCAGGAAACGGCGAATTGATTTGCAGGGAGTGCAGGGAGATTCCGCAACCGGTAAAAGCCCCCAGATGTGTCTGTTGCGGCAAGCATCTGGAGCGGGAAGAACAGGTGCGGTGTCGCGATTGCGGCGGTAAAAAGCGGAGTTTTGAATGGGGCGTTGCCCTGTATGAATATGCATCCGTGCATGATTCCATTCATGCTTTTAAGAATTTGGGAAGGGCAGAATATGCAGAATATTACGGCAGTCAGATTATACGGTTTCTGGCACCGGTTATTAAGAGAATGAAGGGGGATGCGCTGGTGCCGATTCCGTTACATTCTTCCAAGTTAAGAAGCAGGGGATACAATCAGGCATCACTTCTTGCAAAGGAGATTTCTAAAAACGCGGGGATACCTGTAAGAGAAGATATTCTGATCAGAACCAGGAAAACCGCTTCTCAGAAGAAAATGGACCATGCAACCAGACAAAATAATATGAAAAAGGCTTTTCATATGGTCAAAAATGATGTAAAATTAAAGACGATTATACTGGTGGATGATGTATTCACTACCGGGAACACCATTGAGGCTGCGGCAGAAGTTTTGAAGCAGGGTGGTGTGGAAAAGGTATTTTTTATAGCCCTGGCAATCGGAAAGGGCTTGTAGTGCTGTTTAAAAAGCATAAATGGGAGGGAAACACTATGGACGTTAGAAATTGCAGAAAATGCGGTAAAGTATTTAATTATATAGCAGGACCGCCTATTTGTCAGGCATGTCGCGAACTGGAAGAAGCAAAGTTCCAGGAAGTGAAGGCATTTGTACAGGAATGCAAAACGGCAGGAATTAATGAAATTGTAGAACAATGCGGAGTGAGCCACAATCAGGTAAATATGTGGATTCGTCAGGAACGTTTGGTTTTTGCGGAAGATTCGCCCATTGGTATTAATTGCGAAGGTTGCGGAACTATGATTAAAACCGGCCGTTATTGTGAAAAATGCAAACTGGATTTAGCAAGGGGTATTACGAATATTGTGAAGCCCAAAATGGAAGCACCTGCGCCTGCGCGTAAGGATACGAAAGAGAATCCCAGAATGCGTTATCTTGATTAACACAGATAGTAGGGTTAGCGTAGAACAGAGGTTATTATGATTAGTGAACAGCGTGTAAAATTAATGACAAGACTTGCTGCTTACGAACGAAAGGAAGGAAAGAAGAACGAAGAAATAGGATCCTATTTCCGGGGAGATTATATCAGTCTTCAGATTCTGAAATCCATTATCAGTGCGACACTGGCATTTTTGTTGGTAGTAGGTTTGTTTGTTTTGTATGATTCTGAGTTGTTTTTATCAGACATATATAAAATTGATATTTTAGAATACTTGAAGAAATTAATACTGTACTATTTTATTTTTACGGGTGTGTATGTATTGATTTCTTACGTAGTTTATGCAGTCCGGTATCGGAAGGCAAAACGACGGCTGAAAGTATATTTTAATAATTTAAAGAGACTCCAGATTCTCTACCAAAGAGAAAGAAAGGATAAAACGCAGTAATGACACAATTGTTGGTAATACGAGAACAACTGAAAAAACTATGCGGTAAATACGAAGTGTATTTGATACCGATTGGTAAATTCCTTGCATCGTTGATTACTTTTTTGATGATAAATGCAAACTTGGGTTATATGGAGAAGGTGGCAAAGTTTCCGATTGCTTTGATTCTGGCGTTGCTTTGCTCGTTTCTGCCGCTTAATTTTATTATTATTTGCGCAGCGCTTTTATCCCTGTTGCATGTGTATGCGTTGTCGATGGAGTGTGCAATCATCGTGGGTGTGATTTACCTTTTGATGTTTTTGCTGTATTTCCGTTTTTCGCCCAAGGATACCTTTGTGGTAATTTTGACACCGATTTGCTGCGTATTGCAGATTCCCTATGCGATTCCTCTTTCCTTAGGTTTGGTTGGAACGCCTGCATCTGTGGTTTCGGTAAGTTGCGGTGTAATTGTTTATCACATTTTAAGATACATTAAGGAATCTGCCAATGCACTGTCTGCTTTGGATGCCGATGGTATGATGGCGAAATTTAAGTATCTGATTGACGGAATTATCGGAAACAAAGAAATGTTTGTTATGGTAATTGCTTTTGCAGTTACCGTAATATTGGTTTACATTATTCGAAGAATGAATATTGATTATGCATGGACTATCGCCATTATTGTAGGTGGTTTGGCAGACATTCTGATTCTTTTAATCGGTGATTTAATGTATACCACCAATATCCCTATTTTGGGTGTGATTTTAGGCAGTATCCTGGCATTCGGAGTGGTAAAAGTCATTCAGTTTTTTGTCTTCAATGTGGATTATGCAAGAACAGAGCGTGTTCAGTTTGAAGATGATGAATATTATTACTTTGTAAAAGCCGTTCCCAAGATTACCATTTCTGCACCGGAAGTAAAGGTAAAGAAAGTATCCGGTAAAAGTGCAGGTGCCGGAGAAGAGAAGGAACGCGTGGTTAAGGCGGTAAAGGAACGCAGTGAGAATACTTCCGAAAGAGCAACCAGGGAAAGCGGTGTTTCTGCAGGAAGAACTGTGACAAGAACGAGTGCGGGAACAAGAGTGAGCGGCAGTACGACCACCGGAACAAGAACCGGAGTGAACTCTGCAGGTAGCGGAATAAGAAGCGGTGCTTCAGGAGTAAGAACAGCAGGAGGCACTGCAACAAGAACCGTGTCATCCTCTGAGCGAGGATTGACCGGGGCAAGTCCTTCCGAAGGAATTACAAGGACATATCATTTAGACGATAAATAAAAACGTGATGTATTATTCGCGAGATAGGAAGTAGTATGCTGGAACGTATCGGCGATTTTACAAGTGAATATTTATCAGCGTTTCGAATTCCTCATGTGGGAATTTTGGATGTTTTGGAAATTTTTATTCTGGCATTTTTAATCTATGAAGCAATGATTATGATTAAAAATACCAGAGCGTGGACCTTTTTGAAAGGTATTGCGGTAGTGCTGATTTTCCTTGCTTTGGCAGTTATGCTTAACATGACTACCATTATTTGGATTGCCAAGAATTTGTTATACATTGTGGCAATGGCGGTAATCGTGGCATTGCAGCCGGAAATTCGTCGCGCTATTGAAGCAATCGGGCAGAAGAATTTTTTTACCACGTTAAATCCTTTTGATGTTAAGGCAGAGGAAGGTGCTTTTTCTGATAAAACATTGGATGAAATCGTAAATGCGAGTTTTGAAATGGGAAAGGTACGTACCGGTGCCCTTATTGTTGTGGAGCAGAAAACGCCCCTGGGTGAGTACGAGAGAACCGGTATTGCGGTTGATGGTATTGTAAGCAGCCAGTTACTGATTAATATTTTTGAACATAATACACCGTTGCACGACGGTGCGGTTATCATTCGCAAAGACCGTATTGTTTCCGCAACCTGTTATTTGCCGTTGACAGATACCAGAACATTAAGTAAGGATTTGGGTACCAGACATCGTGCAGGTGTGGGTATTTCGGAACTTACGGATTCTATGACTGTAATCGTGTCTGAGGAAACCGGAAAAGTAAGTGTAGCATATAAGGGACAGTTGTATCGTAACTTAAATGCAGACGGTTTGAGAGAGCAGTTGGCGATTATTCAGAATAAGCCTCAGGTAGAGAAAAAAGCCAGATTTTGGCAGAAAGGACGGAGCAAGAAGAAAAAAGATGAAAAAGAAAATAATGAACAATCTTGACCTGAAAATTTTGGCGCTCCTGTTTTCTGTCATTTTATGGTTGATTGTTGTAAATATTGATGATCCTGTGAAAACAGTACAGTTTTCGGGGGTTGAAGTGCAGATTGTGAATGCGGAAGAATTGAAGGCGCAGGGAAAGGTCTATGAGGTATTGGACGGTACCGGAGAGATTACGGTAACGGTAAAAGGACGCCGTTCCATTGTAGAAGATATTGCAAAAGAAAACATTACTGCAGTGGCTGATATGAAAGACTTAACTTCCATGGATACCTTGAGTATTGAGGTGGCTTCAAATAAGTACGGCAATGAATTGGATGATATCAAAAGTGATACAGACAGTGTGCGTTTAAGCATTGAGGACTTGAAGAAGGTTCAGAAGGTAATCGAAGTAAAAGTAACCGGAGAGCCGGATGACGGTTATATTACCGGTGCATTGACAACGGCTATGAACCAGATTTATTTGGAAGGTCCGGAATCGCTGATTGATAAGGTTAGTTATGCTCAAGCCCAAATCAATGTGGATGGGGTAAAAGCAAATGTCAGTTCCAGTGTTCCTATCAAGTTGTATGACGTAATCGGAAAAGAAATCCATGATGAACGTATTACCATGAATATTAATACGGTAAGTGTGAATCAGGAGATTCTTATGACCAAAGAAGTCCCGGTGGAATATCGTATCGGCGGAGAACCGGCAGATGGATATGCTTTAACCGGTGTGGTGGAAGCAGATGTGGAAACTGTCTTGATTGCAGGACGTAAAGCAATATTGGATGAAGTGGAAAGCATTATTATTCCAGAGAGTGCATTAAATGTTAGTGGGGCACAGTCCAATGTAGAAGTCCGTATTAAGTTGCAGGATTATTTACCCGGTAATGTTATTTTTGCAGAAGATAATATGAATGGTTTTACGAAGATTGATATAGAAGTACAGAAGGAAACCTTTGTAACGGTTTCGTTTACAAAGGAAGATGTACAGGTAGAGAATATTCCGGCAGGATATCGGGCAGATATTTTAGCAGATGGTAATTACCTGACCAATCAGGAAACTACTTTGAAAGTGTATGGTTTGGCAACTATTTTGGAAGACTATGATGAAGAAAATGCTGTTCCACGCGTGGATATGGCAGCGTATATGCTTCAGAACAGTTTGACGGAATTAACACCGGGAATTTACAATGTGACTCCGGACTTCGGATTGCCGACAGGTGCATACATTAAGGATAATTTTAAAATTCAAATTCGAATTTCAAAAACACCATAAGATATGGAAATCAAATGGGAAGGATTGGTAAAAAGAAATGGCAAGATTATTTGGAACAGATGGCGTAAGAGGCGTGGCAAACGATGAATTGACACCGCTTTTGGCGATGCAGTTGGGTCAGGCAGGCGCGTATGTTTTAACCAAAGAAACCAATCACAAGCCCACCATTATGGTAGGATGTGATACCAGAATTTCAGGAGATATGTTAGCTAATGCATTAATGGCAGGCGTTTGTTCGGTAGGTGCCAACGCAGTGTATGTTGGTGTGGTTCCTACACCGGCGGTGGCGTATCTTACCAGAAAGTATAAGGTAGATGCGGGAGTTGTAATTTCGGCATCTCATAATCCGGTAGAATTCAATGGTATTAAATTTTTTGACGGAAACGGTTATAAACTTCCGGATGCTATGGAAGACGAAATCGAAGCCTTGATTAAGAGTAATATGGAAGGGGTACATTTCCCTACCGGTTCCGGCGTTGGTAAAATCAAATATCGTACCGATGCATGTGAAGAGTATATTAATCACTCCATCCAGTCTGTAAATATAGATTTAAGCGGAATGAAAATAGTTGTGGATTGTGCGGAAGGTGCATCTTATTATACTTCTGTAGAGGCGCTGAAGGAACTTGGCGCAAATGTAGTTGCAATTCATAATATGCCGGACGGAACCAATATTAATGCAAATTGCGGTTCTACCCATATGCAGGAACTCTGCGCGAGAGTTGTATATGAAAAAGCGAATTTAGGGCTTGCATTTGACGGTGATGCGGATCGTATGCTTGCGGTGGATGAGAACGGTAAATTGGTAGACGGTGACCAGATTATGTCTATTATCGGTAACTTTATGAAGCAGCAGGGAACCTTAAAGAAGGATATGATTGTTGTTACGGTAATGAGTAATCTGGGTATGACACTTATGGCACAGCGGGAAGGCATCGTTTTGGAACAGACCAAAGTTGGTGACCGTTATGTGTTGGAACGTATGCAGGAAATCGGTGCAAACTTAGGCGGAGAACAGTCCGGACATATCATTATGCTTGACCGTAATACTACCGGTGATGGTTTGTTAAGCGCACTGCTTCTTTTGGAAGTACTGGTAAAAACAGGTAAACCTTTATCCGAACTTGCATCCATTATGGAAGTGTTACCTCAGGCATTGGTGAATGCAAAAGTCCCCAATCATAAAAAGGATCGCTATATGGAGTATCCTGAGATTGCGGCAGCAATTGAGGAATTGAACGCAAAGTTTGCAGGAGAAGGAAGAGTGTTGATTCGTCCTTCCGGAACAGAGCCTAAAGTTCGTGTTATGATTGAGGGCAAGGATCAGGCGATGATTGAAGCAGAGGCCAAAAAACTTGCAGAATTAATTCAGAATACGATGTTATAAAATAACTGTATAGACATACTTTCTAAATTTTGGAAGTATAATAATAACATATGGTCGTACGGGTTTCGATGGGGGTCGGACTTGTGCAAATTGCAGTTATGTGATATAATTTTTATGGGGTTAAATAATTGAATAGAATGGGGGAAGGTATATGGTAAGTCAGAAAGTAGTCGTGAAGAATCCCACAGGATTGCATTTGCGTCCGGCAGGTATTCTTTGTAAAGAAGCAATTCAGTTCAAGTCACATATTACGTTTTCTTTTCGTGATACAACGGCCAATGCCAAGAGTGTTCTCAGCGTGCTGGGCGCTTGCGTAAAGAGTGGTGACGAAATCACTTTGTGCTGTGATGGCGAAGATGAACAGGATGCATTAAAGCGTCTCGTAGAAGTGATTGAGGCAGGATTAGGAGAATAAAAAGAAATAAGAAACCTGTTGAGCCGGGTAATTAAAAAGAGTAGTTGCATATGCAACTACTCTTTTGTGTTGTTTCAATAATGATTGTTATTATATGACCGGATACACGTTGGATGATTAAACGTAACTGTTAAACATCATACCGCTGTATTGGCTGGTGATATAAGCCGGTGCGAGATTTTTGCCCGGATTTTTGTATGCTACAATGGTTTTATTTACGTAATCCATAGGATTTAAGGAAACTGCATTGCTCTTGTTTAAAACCGCATTGGCAAATCGCTTGATACCGTCCAGTGATTCTTTGGCACCGTTCTCCTCCAGACCTGCTTTCAAGGTGGTGTTATCTACCTGAATCGTGCCATCCTCGGTAAGGGAAATACCCAAAGGTCCCAGTTCATTATTGTACAAACCGGAGATGCGGGACATTTCATAAATCAATTGACCGCTCTTAGGCTGTGAATTCCTATACTCGGCAGCGGCTTTGATAAAATTATTGTATCCGCCGATAAAATAGTTAATATTCTCGGCAATGGACTCCATATCCGGTTTGAGACCGATTGTAATTGTTTCTTCGGCAGAAGCAGGAAGTCCTTTTAGAGTAAGGTCATATTTACCCTGTATTGTAAAATGATTGGTATAGGATACCCGGCGTTCGCCGTTTAATGAAAAGATTGCGTTCTGGGGATAACGGCTGACGCTGTTGATGCCCAAGTAGTCTGCAACCCCTCCGCCTTTGCTTGAATTATCATCTGATATATCAAATAAAGTTACACGTCCTAAATCAATACCGGTTGACGTGGACTCCAAAGAAAGTGCAGTATGATCCGAATCATATTCTTTGAGGTTGGCGGCCAATCCAATGTTGGCATTGTTAATGAGTCTTGCCAGTTTACTTTGTAAATCAAAGTTTGTGTCACCCGGATTAATATTAAACTGGAATTCATATCCTGTATTGTTAATGGCTATATCAAATGAATATGTGCCGGTAGGCATATCCATTGCATCTTTTCTCAAATAGCGACCGGTGTTTACCTGGGTTTGTGCCAGTTGTTCTACACCAATCTCAATGCTCTCGTTTTCGTTCTGCTTAGAAATATCGCCGATATACTTGGCATCTACGACTGCGTTATTGGAACTGTAAGCAATTTTACGATTGAGAAGTTGCGATTCATCGGAACCGCTCAAGGAAGTAATGGTATTGCGCAATTCACGGGCATTCTCTTTGATGCTAACCACATATTTCTGTGTAGCCTCGCTGGTGTCCACAATGGAGAGGGGGGCTTCTTTATTTAATTTAATGATGGAATGATATACATTGCGAAGTTCGCTCTTCTTATGGGCATCGTAGCGCGTAGTGCTTTTGGGCGCATAAGTAGAGAGATAGTGATTATAGATATTGCTTAATGCATACTGATTTGCCATCGCGTCCCCTCCTTTCTTCCATGAAAACTGCCTTGGCCAAATGTTACTATGGCTGGAAACTACCGTGTTTCCGGGCAGGGACATAGCAATTTTATGATACTTTCTTATACTAAACGTAACACATTTTTTTTCAAGATGCAATACTATTTTTATAAAAATGTTAAAAAAATAACAATAATTTATAGGCAAAGTTCCGATTTGTTTATTTGTGCAAGTTGAAGATGTACTTGCGTGGTTTCAACTACGGGTTGATTGTACGAAAGAAGAACGGGCGGTATGATATAGGTACGACAAAACAGTGAGCGAAAGAGAGAGGGGGAGATGAAAGTGAATGAAACAAATGCCACATCGAAGTTGGATGAGGCAGAGGCACAATTGAATAGGAAAACGGCGAAAGGG
>JAZNLG010000269.1:0-1712 GCA_045578965.1 Lachnospiraceae bacterium
GGGCTTAAACTGTAATACGGTACCTGCTACCGCTGAGGCTGCACTGATACGACCGCCACGTTTTAAGAAGAACAAATCATTTACCGTTACGTGATGATGTACACGGTCTTTCATTGCCAAAACCGCATCCAGAGTTTCTTCAATACTCTTCCCCGCTTCACGGAGTTTTGCTGCATGGTAAACAACAAGTCCCTGACCGATAGAACCACATAATGTATCCGTATACAGAATCTTTCTATCCGGATATTTCTCTTTTAACTCTTCCAGCACCATTGCCCCGTTACTGTATGTAACAGACAGTCCCGAAGAAAATCCCAAATAAAGAATATCCTTGCCTGCTTCCAAAGCCGCCTGCATATTCTCTTCAAAATGTCCCAACGTAACCGCTGAGGTCTTGGCATTGGCACCGTTTCTTAACTGATCATAAAAATCTTTGATGTCAATATCTCTGTTCAACACGGGAGGCTTGTCATCGATGATGACCTCCAACTGCATTACCTTCAAATCAAACTGCTCAATCACCGCATTGGGCAAGTCGCAGGATGAATCCGTAAAAATCTCAAAATTTGCCATTCCTAATACTCCTTACTATTGCTTTCCTCTTCATCTTATAGTTTAACCTTTGATGGTATTATTAGGCAAATTATATTTTTATAAACAAAGTTACCACTTTATAAAATAATTCTAAAAATACTTCTTCTATGCTTTCATTAAAAATTCCACATCAAATCTTACAATGGCCGCCTGAATATCTTCACATTGCCTGATGTATGCGTCGGGTACTTTATAGCCCTTCAGTTCTGCTGCCAGTTCATCCAAGGCGGATATATCCATATCCTCTGCTGCCTTTTTTATTTTAACGATAAAATCCTTCCATCCGGACTCATCCAGCGATGTCAATTCTTCTTCCGAACTGCCTGCAAATACTTTTAACATTTCTTTGTAGGACATCCACTTCTCCGCAAAAATGGACATCATGGCATCAATCGGCTCCCTGTCATTACTGCGTGCCGCATCTTCCATTACTTTCGCCATACCTGCCAAAGGAATGATACCGACAGTAGCTGCAGAATTTTTCATACTGTGGATTTTGGTACAATACTTTTTGAATCCGTCCGTCTCTTCCAGTCCGGCATAAAGCATCTGTAACTCTGCCAAATCCGCCTCCAACGAAGTACGGAAAAAATCTAATGTTTCCAACATATCTTCCCGATTGTTGAAATGCTTCTCGGCATATCCCCAATCCACACCATTGATGATAGGAAGTTCATCCGTCTTCGTTTCCTCTTCCGGCTCCTTCACCTGTTCTACCTGATGCAACAAATCCTTCCTAAGAAGTGTCTTAATTACTTTTTCCAACTTGTGGTAATCAATGGGTTTCGAAAGATATGCACGGAAGCCCTCCTTGATAATATACCGGTCTTTAGAACCGATAACGGCATTGGCAGTTACCACTACTACCGGTGTCTTTTTACAAGGATAATCTTCCATCTCTTTCATCTTCTGATATGTCTCAAGGCCATCCATCTCAGGCATCATATGGTCCATAAAAACAATATCATAATATTTTTCACGTACCATCAGAAGACATTCCGCTCCGCTTCCGGCTTCGTCCACCTGAATTTGGGTTTTGGATAAAAGGGCCTTGAAAACCTTACGGTTCATTTTGTTATCATCTACCACCAAAACTCTGGCATCCGGAGCCTCAAACA